>JAQYFM010000133.1 GCA_028723145.1 Spirochaetales bacterium
AATCTTCATTGATGGTGAAAGAGAATGGAATGCTGACAGTGTTGGAGCATACAATATTCTAAGGCTCTATGGTCAAGTAAATAAAAAAGAAATACAAATGAAGATGATTAAGACTCCATATGTATTAAAAGTAGCTGTATAGAAAGCAGTAGCGGTGTCATGGATGCACCCGTGGCTAAACTCCACGATGCTCTGGCAATTCAATTGCCGAGTAATTCACAGCAGGCTCTAGGATTAACAATCATAGCACCATCGTTTAGACTAAGCTCTGCAACCTTATCAAAACAATTAGGATCAACATTGTATGAATAAAGTTTAAGGCTCATATCAGCTTTTTCAAGCTTTTTAACTTTAGCAAGCTTATTACCATTTTTAATTAAATATAAAGCAGGGCCATTTAGGGCACAATTTATAGCTACTGATAACCCATTTTCCCATGACTGAAATTCTCTCATTATTTTGCTATCTTCTTTAGCAAGAACCTTTGTTGCTCTATATAGGAAAAATAATACTACCCTACTTATTTTCTCTTTAATAAAATAAATAATTCTTTTTGTAAACCTAATTCTTTCCATATACTTATAAAATACATTTATTTAAATATTGTCAATATAGACGGATTTTAAAAATAAGTAATAATTGGACAGTACTGCATTATAAGGTATATAATCTTAATATGCAAAGAAAAATCTCTTCTCGCTTATGGATAAGCTTTATTCTTATTGGATTATCAGGACAATTAGCATGGTCGATAGAAAACATGTATTTAAATGTTTTCCTGTATAATACCATTATCCCTGATACCTCATATATTGCTCTAATGGTTAGTTTATCTGCTATTACAGCAACACTTACCACCTTCTTAATGGGAATAGTAAGTGACAAAATAGGAAAAAGAAAAGCACTTATTTCATTTGGATATATTCTGTGGGGATTATCAACTGCGGCATTTGGAATAGTTTCAAATAGTGTTTTTAAAACTGCTGTACATGCAGCTAGTGCTGTTGTAGCCCTCGATTGTCTAATGACATTTTTTGGTTCAACAGCAAATGATGCAGCATTTAATGCTTATGTTACAGATCAAAGTGATGAAACTAACAGAGGAAAAATTGAAGGTGTTTTATCCTCTTTATCACTTATTTCAATGTTAATAATTTTTGGACTTTTTGATGGTTTAACTCAAAGGGGAGAATGGAAGAAATTCTTTGCAATTTTTGGTCTAATTAATATTTTCACTGGCCTCATTTCTTTATTCCTTTTAAAAGAAGACAAAAAGGCGATTAAAAAAGAAAATGATGTATTAAAAAGCTTAATTTCATTACTCAGTATTAACGAGATAAAAGCTAATAAGATAAGGTATTTAGATTTAATAAATCTTTTGTTTATCTCAACTTCATTTCAAGTATTCTTACCTTACTTAATTATTTATATTCAAGAATACTTGCACTTTTATGATTATGCTTTAATGCTTGATACAGTGCTTACGGGTGCATCTATTATATCGATAGTTGTTGGTAGAATTGCTGATAAAAAAGGAAAGAGTATTACAGCTCTATATTCTATTACTGCAATGTTTATCGGCTTAGTTTTAATGTTTATTTTTAGATTATACATTTCATGTACTATTGCAGCATTATTAGTAATGGCTGGTTATCTTTCTGCTTTCTCGACTATTAATGCAAATCTACGTGATACTACACCAAATAACTTAACAGGAGCATTCCAAGGCATAAGAATGATCTTTTCCGTTGCCCTTCCTATGATTATAGGTCCTATGATTGGAAACAATGTAATTAAGAATTCAGGAAGAACATATACAGAATTAGGAGTTATTAAAGATGTTCCAACCCCAATGATATTTTTATCAGCAGCACTTATATTAATTCCTCTTTCAGTTTTAATTATAATTAGGTTAAAGGAGGAAAAGAAATGTTAGGTATAGATAAAAAGTTTGAGAGAGAAGATTCTTACTCTCTCAATGGTAGATGGGAGTGCGAGATAATAAAATGTCCTTATATTGATACTTCCTTTAATAACCCAAAAGCAACTACTTTATCATATAATCCTCCCCAATATACTAAAAGTATTTTAGTACCTTACTCACCTGAAACCGAAAAAAGTGGAATTTCTCACACTCTTTTGCCAGATGAAGAACTTTGGTATAAAACTCATATTAACTATAAAAGGTCTGATAAAGATACAATCCTTCATTTCATCGCTGTTGATTGGAGGTGTGTATTATTTGTGAACAAAAAATTTGTAATGTATCATGAAGGTGGATATACCCCTTTTGAAGCTAATATAACAAAATATTTAATTGAAGGAGATAACACAATAGAGCTTAAGGTACACGACTTTTCTGATAGCGAGCCTTATTGCAGAGGTAAGCAATCATTAAAGCCCCATGGAATGTGGTATCGCTGTCAAAGTGGTATTTGGCAAAGTGTTTATATTGAAAATAGAGAAAAAGAATATATTAAAGATATTTATACAGAAACCTTAAATGATAAAGAAGCAATTATCATTGTTAGTGCAACAGCTACAGGTATTGCTGAAGTGGATTTTGGGGTTTCAAAAGTATATGTAGAAACTAATAAAGAGTGCATGCTTGATATTAGTAAGCTTGAATTGTGGCATCCTAATAATCCTAAAATTTATCCAGTTAAGGTTTCATTTAAAAAGGATGTAGTTTCCTCATATTTTACCTTCAGATACCTTTCATACAGCGATAGTAATCGCTTTATGCTAAATGGAAAAGAATTCTTTTCAAATGGTGTACTAGACCAAGGATACTCTCCTATTGGGTATTTAACACTTGATGAAAAAGAAATGGAAGCTGACCTTAAGCTAATTAAAAGCTTAGGCTTTAATACGCTTAGAAAGCATATTAAAGTTGAAAGCCCTATGTTTTACTATCTTTGCGATAAAATAGGTCTTTGTGTATGGCAGGATATGGTATCAGGAGGAAATCCTTCAATAGTTGTAGCTAGCCTTCCTGCAGTTGTGCAAGGCTTTAAATTATCAGATAAAGAACACCATAAGATGTTTGGAAGAAAAGAACAAAAAGGCAAGGATGAGTTTATTCAAAGTGCTGAGGACACTATAAAATGTTTAAAGAACTATAAATGTATCATTCTTTGGACTATTTTCAATGAAGGCTGGGGACAATTTAATAGCTATGATGTCTATCTTCATTTAAGAAATTTTGATAAAACTCGTTTCTTTGATAACACATCAGGCTGGCATGACCAAAAGAAAGGTGAAATAGCATCATATCACTACTACTTTCAAACGTATAAATTTAAGAAAGATGATAGGAATAGAGCAACAGTGCTTTCAGAATTTGGTGGTAATATATTTAGAATTAAAGATCATACTTATAATGATAAGGATTTTATATATAAAAAGACCAATAGCGAAGAAGAGTTTTTAAATAGGCTTAGCGAGCAATTTAATAATGTAAAAGAACAAAAACAGAAGGGGCTAACAGGAAGTATATATACTCAAATTAGTGATGTAGAAGAAGAGAGTAATGGTTTTATTACCTTTGACAGAGAGGTAATAAAATCAGATATACAAAAATTAAATAAAATTATAAGTATTTTAAATGATAAATAATATAAAAGTTAAATTAAAAGAGTATAAAAAAAGCTGGCAGCGACCTACTCTCCCACACACGAGGTGCAGTACCATCGGCGAAGAAGCGTTTCACTAACCGTGTTCGGGA
>JAQYFM010000134.1 GCA_028723145.1 Spirochaetales bacterium
GCTCTATCGTGCCCACCACCATGATAGCGTTCTGCAACTTGATTGATAGTCATAAATCTAGATCTTAATCGAACACGAATTGTATGGTCTGGGTTTTCAATAAAAGCAATCCAAGCAATAGAACCTTTTATCATATTTAAAAAGGTAACGCTATCACTTGATTCCTCTCTAGATAAGTTCCACTTCTCCTGCATAGCTAAATCAACGAATATATAAGCAAGTCCATTTTCTGTAACTTTTATTCTTGAAAATACATCTGATTGATATGAATAGAACTTAAAATCTCTTAAATCTAACTGTGCTTGTAAGGTTTCTATATCAACCCCTTGATCAACCATTAAGCCAGCAAGTCTTAAGGTCTCTCCGGTAGTTGAAGCAAATCTAAAGCGTCCACTATCTGTATTCATACCTGTATAAATACAAGTTGCCGCATATGAATCAATTTTTAGTTCATCCTTAAATGTTTGATAAAAGTCTGCGATTAACTCGGCTGTAGAACTTCTCTTTTCTTCTACCCAAGAGATATTACCATAAGGATTATTATCAATGTGGTGATCAATTTTAATAACTATCTTTCCATTTAAGACTCTATCATCAGATACTCTATCACTAGTTGCGGTATCTAGAATTAGCACTAAAGATTTTTTAATATCTTCATCTGTTACATAGCCATCCTCATCACCTAAAAAAGCCATATAATCAGAATAATCTTTATTACATAGCCTAATATTTTTATCTGGATAAGTTAACTTTAAAATCCTCTGTAAGCCCTTAGTGGACCCTATAGCATCCCCATCTGGGCGAAAATGTCTAGCAATTAAAATTGAATCAAAACTCTTTATCTCTTTTAATATTTGTCTTTTAATTTCTTCGTTCATATTTATCCTAATTGAGTTTATAAGCTTTTATAATATATTTCTATAATAGTTTGAAAATCATTTAAAAACAAACATCACAGTAGAAATTGTAGTAAGTGTTAATAAGAAATAAAAACATCATACCAACGAATCTTTGTTACTTCCAGGTAGGTTCTATCATTTTTTCCAGAAAAACCTTTTGACTCCATAGCCACACACTCTGACCAGCGAATGGAATTTACAAGCATTGTGAATATTACCTTAAGTGATATAAATGATTGATTCATTCCCCTAACCTCATATGCAGTTAATACAGCTTTATACTCTTTAACCATATTTGGCATTAAATCAACTACCCACGCAGTAGAACTGCGGGGTTTGCGACTGTCCACCGGTACTGACGGCTTTTAACGGCCTCCCGGCTTTGATTCCTGCAGTTTCACATTCCGCCGAAGCGGAAGGACACACAGGTGACGTCGCATCGTGGGGTGATTGACTGCACCCCTCGGGATTTCTCCCGAAGATTCCGGATATACCGAAACCTTTGTTTTTAAGTTTTTCCATGCCTCTCTCATGGATGTTAATGGCAGCGGCACGGTCATCGTTGGTACGGAAGCCACACTTGGGACAGATATATTCATGCCTGTCCCTGTGCCTTGCATTCCTATTAACGTTACCGCAGTGCGGACAGGTCTGGCTGGTATGCCTTGGATCCACATATACAACCATGACACCGTTTGCACCTGCCTTGTACTCTATCTGATTCTGCAGATCATGATAAGGCCATGATACCAAGACGTATCTGTCCTTACGCCTTACTTCTTCAGTAGCTCCCCTTACACCAGAGAGGTCCTCCATTACAACGGCTGAACCCTGTTCAAGCTCGGCAAGAAGTGTCTTTGCGATGCATGAATTCACATCATGAATCCAGCGGTGTTCCTTCTGTCCGATAAGTTTCATCCGTCTTCTGGAAGATGGTGTCTTCCGCTTCTGAAGTGAGCGTCTTATCGATTTATACCTTACACGTACCTTTGCAGCCTCGTGCCCTGAATAAAACTTCGTATCCTTTCCGTCATAAGTGACGGCATGAAACCTGAGTCCCCTGTCTATGCCTACAACTGTTCCTGTTGGAGTATCAGGTATATCCGGTACTTCACGCTCAATTGAGACATGGAGGAATACCTTACCGTCATCACGGATGACAAGCTTTGCGGTTCCTCTTTTGCAGGTTCGGTAATGTTCATATCCCCTATCGGTGTATGAGCATCTGATACGTTTATCAAGCGTGTTGAGAGATATCGTACCTTTATGCTCATTACATGGGACGGGCAGTGACCAGTCCCTGTCAGAGACAAGGTCACACTGCAGGTTATGGAAACGTATCTGCTTCCATGCTTTTACCTTCGGACGCTTAGTCTTCTGAGTGCGTCCTTTTTCATTACGCTTATCCCAGCGTTCCGCATCCTTCTCTGATTCACGTATCTGTGTGATGAGAGTGGAATATCGTGCAAGGACTGTTCTGATAACAGACTGGGTCATCTGGGACTTAAGTCTGAATTCACTTCTCAGGTACCGGTAGAGTTCATCATGAACATCACGGAATGATGGGATATTATCCATCCCCTTATTGAATATGTACTCGGATACATAATTGCAGGCATCACGGTAGGCTTCCGCCATCTTAATAAGCGGAGCCTTATCCTCAATGTAGATTCTGTACTGAGCCGTAACTGTCTGCTTCATAATATCATTATACCATATAATCAGAGTAATTTGTTACATAATAATATTTTTTCATAATTTCATTATCGGCTCTGCCCCACGGCAGAGCCGAGGGGTTTCCGCCGAATTAAAAAGGAGTTCCACTATGAAATACAAGTGTCTATAGAGTTAAAAAAATATTTTATATAAAATGCTCCCTGTTCCCTTATAATTATTTCTAGGAGTTTATATGTCTAAGATTACTTGTCCAAATTGTGGCTCTCTTATTGATCTTGATAATAATGACTATGCAACAATTGTTAATCAAGTTAGAAGTGAAGAATTCAAACAAGATGTCAAAGAAGCAGAAGAAAGAATCAAAGCTTTAATTAATGCAGAAAACCAAAGTCAAATTAATAAAATAAAAGATGACTATTTAAAACAATTAAAAGAAAGAGATAATCAAATTTCTTCTTTAAAAGAGAAAATATCAGAGGTAACACACTCTGCTGAATTGGAACTTAAAAATGCTCAAAATGCTACTAAAATTGCAGAAAGCAATCTTGATAGTGAAAAAGCTAATAGAAATGTTCTTATTGAAGCAGCAGTTCAAAAAGCAATCACAGAAAAAGAAAAAGAATTAAATAACTCTCTTAAAACTAAAGATGAAGAAATTATTAGACTTAATAATTCTCTTGATAATAAGGAGCTTGAGAAGAATATTGCTATTAATGAAGCTGTAAAGAAATTAAATGAGCAAATTGCCTAAAATAATAATACTATTGTTAAGCTTAATAGTACCATTGAGGCAAAACAAACTGAAATGGAATTAGCTATAAAAAATAAGGAAGACAATTTAAAAGCTATTATTTCATTAAAAGATGAAGAAATTGACCGCCTAAAGGACTTTAAGTCTAAACAATCTACAAAGATGGTTGGTGAATCATTAGAGGTCTATTGTATGAACCAATTTAACCAAATTAGGTCATTTGCATTTCCTACTGCCTATTTTGAAAAAGACAATGATGCCAAAAGTGGTAGTAAGGGAGATTTTATATTCAGAGATTATGTCGATAAAGATGAATTTATCTCTATTATGTTTGAAATGAAGAATGAAGTTGATACAACTACTACAAAGCATAAAAATGAAGACTTTTTCAAAGAACTTGATAAGGATAGAAGAGAAAAAAACTGTGAATATGCAATATTAGTATCACTACTAGAAGCTGATAGTGATTTATACAACACCGGCATTGTTGACGTCTCATATCGCTATGAGAAAATGTATGTAATTAGGCCTCAATTCTTTATTCAGATGATTAGTCTTCTTCGGTCAGCAGCTCTTAATGCCGCTTCATATAAAAAGGAATTATCAGAGATAAAAAATCAAAATATTGATATTTCTAACTTTGAAGCATCACTTAATGACTTTAAGGATAAGTTTGGAAGGAACTATCGCATTGCAAGTGAAAAATTTAATAAGGCAATTGATTCAATTGATGATACCATAAGAAAGCTTCAAAAAATAAAAGAAGACCTACTCTCATCAGAAAATAATCTTAGACTAGCTAATGATAAAGCTGAAGAGCTAACAGTTAAAAAACTTGTAAAGAATAATCCAACAATGAAAGCCTTATTTGAAGAAGCAAAAAAACAAGATTAAGTTAAAGATAGGAGCCTGTCGAAATCATCCCTCAATAATTTTCCCTCTAGAAAAGCTCCTATTTTCCATTTTTATTAAAATCTTTATCTGATATCAGAATAACCTTATTACATATTTTGTTTCAGATAAACTCTAATATGTTAAAATAATCAACTATGAAAAAAACTCAAACCTTTGATTTTATAATTCAAGAAGATGGATTTATCCCTGATTTCACGCAATACCGTGATGAAAGATTTTTCCCAGATCAATATTTGGGAATGTATTTAATAGTACTTAGAAATGATAAGTGTCAATCATCACCTTCTTTTGATTTTCTAAAAAATTTAACATCAGTTTTTTTCTTTCAGCTACAAAGAACACCTTCTCTTGAGCTTAAAAGAGAAAAAATCGAGGTACAATATGATTTACTAGAAATCGATGAGCTTATCTCTTCAGCGCCCTTCATGCTTGGAGGTGATTATCTATCAAGAGAATGGGTTCTTAATTTATACTCACGTTATTTGAAAATATTTAAGACGGATATCAAAAAGTATAAGTCAACGGTTGATGCGTATTTTTCTTCTTACTCAACTTATTTTCGTCTTCCATCAAAAATATTCTTTCACCTCCTTGAAAGTAAAAAAGATGAAACTCCTTTTGCTTTTATGGCAACATATTCAACTATCAATAGCGAAGGAAAAGTTTGTCATTACCCTTTAAAATATGCACTAAAGGAATATAAGGATTCAATCGATAAATTAGCTGTACTTATTTCTTCAATTAAGAAGGTTGCAAAGAATAGCACATTGATAGCCTCTTGGCTTTCAAGTGGTGAAATATTCTCACCTCTTTTGCTTTCAAAAGAAGAAGCGTTTTTATTTTTATGCGATACGCCCAAATATGAAGAAGCTGGAATTGTAACTAGAGTTCCAATTTGGTGGAAAAAAAGAAAGAAAGCAACCAAAATAAATATTGAAGTATCAAATGAAAACAACACAACTTCTTCAATACTAACGCTGCGCCCTTCAATGCAGTACCAAGGTATTGAAATAACAAAAGAAGAAGCAGAAGAAATTATTGCACAAGGTAATGGTTTACTTTTATTTAAAGGCAATTGGATTGAAGCTGATAGCGAAAACTTAAAAAAGCTATTAAATGAATACATGTTATTAGATAATGAGGAATTAACACTCCAAAATGCACTTCAATATGAATTAGGATTAGATGAAAACGCCTTTCCAATTCACCTTGATATGAAAAAAATACTAAATAATGCAGTAGAAAATTCATTAATTATAAAACCATATAACTCATTTTCTGGTACTCTTAGATCCTATCAAGAAGATGCATTTAAATGGTTAATTGCAGTATCTAAGCTTGGACTTGGCCCTCTTCTTGCAGATGACATGGGACTTGGAAAAACAGTTGAAATGCTCTCATTTTTAGATACTGTTAGGCATTTCAATAAAGGAGCAAAAGTACTCTTAATTGTACCAGCTTCATTATTAGGCAACTGGGCACATGAATGCGATAAATTTGCGCCACTGATTTCTTATGAAACTCGTCACGGAATAAGTAGTAAGAAAGCAGATTTTCCATTCCTAACAATTGCAACATACCAAGGGGTCGCAAAGAGCCAAGCCATCAAGGATAATAAATGGGATATAGTTGTTTTGGATGAAGCTCAGAACATAAAAAATAGAAATACTATGCAAACTAAGGCAATTAAGAGCCTTGATAGAAAGTTAGGAGTTGCTATGACAGGAACTCCAATTGAGAATTCATTACTCAATTTATGGTCTATCTTTGATTTTCTCTCACCTGGTTTACTTGGAAATGCAGATGCTTTCTCTCGCTATTGTGATAATTTAAAACAGATTGGTATGGAAAATTTAAAGATGGTAATTTCTCCATTCATTCTTCGTCGTCTAAAAAGTGATAGAACTATTATCAATGACCTTCCAGACAAAATAGAAACAGAAGTCATGGTTACTTTAACAAAAGAACAAAGAGTTCTATACAATAATGTAGTTGATGAATATGAAAGTGAATTAGAGAGAAGAAAGAATGCTGGAGAACAAGTTCTAACCCTTGCTGCTAACACATTAATGAAGCTTAAGATGATTGTTAATCATCCTTCTCAATATTTAGGAGATGATGAGTTTGAAGAGAAAAAGAGTGGCAAATTTCTCCTTCTAAGAGAACTCTGCGAAACAATCCATGAAAATAGAGAACGGGTATTAATATTTACGCAATTTGCAACAATAATTCCTACTCTGATGAAGTTTTTAAATGAAATATTTAATCAAGAAGGACAATGTATTGATGGAAGTACGCCTGTAAAGAAAAGAACAGAAATTGTTGATAGCTTTCAAAATGGAGAATATCCATTTTTAGTTATTTCTCTTAAAGCTGGTGGAACAGGTCTAACTCTAACGAGAGCAACAAATGTAATTCATTTTGATAGATGGTGGAATCCAGCAGTTGAAGATCAAGCTACAGACAGAGCATATCGTATAGGTCAAAAGAATAGAGTAAGTGTTTATAAATTTGTAGCACAAGACACAATTGAAGAAAAAATAAGTGAAATATTAAAACAAAAAAGTGAACTTGCTACCTCTGTATTAAGTGATGCAGGAGGAGAAATTACTACAAAGCTTTCACCTGAAGAACTATTAAAAGCTATGAAATTTACGAAGGAGATTAAATAATGGCTAAAAGAACTTCAAGAGAACCAATCATAATCGAAACTCGTGAAATTAGTACTTCATGGTGGGGTAAAGCATGGTGTGATCATATTGACTACTATGCAGATTTTGATAATAGACTTCCTAGAGGAAGAACATATGTAAGGAAAGGAGCTGTTATTGATTTAAAAATCGAAGAAGGTGTAATTAATGCTTTAGTAAAAGGATCTCGCCCTACACCTTATAAGGTTAATATTTCAATAAAACCACTTACAAAGAAAGAAATAAGTGCTTTTGAAGATAAGTGTAAAAACAATTTTGAAACCATTGAAGATTTTTTACAAGGAAAATTTCCAGATGCTTTTAAAGAATACTTTACATCTGATACTCTCAATCTTTTTCCTAAGCTTAATGAAATGAGGTTTAACTGCTCATGCCCCGACTGGGCAACTCTATGTAAGCATGTTGCAGCAGTTCTTTACGGAATTGGAAGAAAACTTGATGATGATCCAATGCTATTACTTCGCCTTCGTGGAATTGATACAAATTCATTTAGTGAAAAGATAGTAAATAGAGAAGCAGAGAAGCTAGCACTCTCTTCAAAAGTTAGATTACCAAAAGGTCGTACAATGTCCATTAAAGAAGCTTCTAGTCTATTTGGTGTTGATTTTTATGAGGATAAATGACTTGTGAATTACTCGGTAATTGAATTACCGAGGATTCCCACTTAATATCATAAAATTAAATTGTATTTCCCTAATAATGTTAATAATATCCCATAGTTTTTTCCTATGGGATTGAGGTTGTATCAATTATCTTTTAATAGGTAATCATTGTTAAGAACCTTCATTGATAGCGGCCCATTTAATATTTTACTGTAAGTAGTATCAACAGGACGTATTACTATACCTTCTTTTTGATTACCACTAGGATATTTTCCTTTTGCTCTTTCGATTAATTTATCAATCGTATTATATGGAAGATGGAGTTTTACTTCTTCTACTGGAACCATATTAATACCTGCTGAAACGCAAAAATTCTTCATTTGCTCAAGTCCTAGCCTTTTACCTTTATCGATATCATAAAGTGTAAATATATACCATTCAGGAGATGAAAGTTTAAGTGGATTATTTTGAATTCCTTCACCACAGAACTCACCTTGAACAGCTATATTATTTATTCCTATTGACTTCGCACCTTCTTCAATCTTTTGTCTAATATCATGTCTATGAACAAACCTCCATGCAGGGCTTGTTTCATCATCTTTAATTTCATAATTTCGGGAGCATACACCAAACTTTCCATCAATAATATACATAGTAACACTAGTGCCATCCATTTTTGTTGAAATATAATAAGGAACATTTTTAAACTCATCAATTAAACCAGGCTCTGCCTGTACTCTTATCTCATCTGTCTTAGGTATTTGATAAGGAAAAGGGCCTATTATTTTACCACTTCCTGTTGCTATTTCTGCTATCTCCCACTTTTTAACTCCAAGAAGATTAGTAACATCATCACCATTCTTCCATGATACCCCATCTAGTGGTCTAAACTTATCTAAAATAGATATTGGTAGTGCAAGTCCTTGAGATATTTGGCCTCTGAAATTTCTAGTTTTAAGAAGGAAGCCTTCACCGTTTAAATCATTTTTTCTAAAGCTTCCTTTTCTTAAGAACTCAAATTCTTCCACAACAGGGAGAAACGAATCAATCTCGAAATACACACATAAATCTAATCTTTTAAATTCGCCTTTCTTTGCGACACATTTCCAGCCTAATACAGAAACAACTTCAATTTTATCAGCACCTTCTATTGCTTCAACATTGTGAATTGTCTGCACACTTGCTAACTTTCTCATTTTATACTCCTAAATTTTTGTTTTAAGAGAATTGTAAATTGAATTTTTAACAATGTATGCAAACCATTAATTTACACTTTTATTGCTTTCCCATAAGAAAAAGAAACTCCTTTTTCTCATCTTCATCTAGTTCGCTTAGTATACAGTCAATATCTATTTCATATTCAAGAGAATAGTCTTTGATAACACACTCTTCAGAATTCACAGGAATCATTACGTATAATTCTTCAATATTTACATCATAAAGACGTGCAAGAGCATCAAGATTCTCAAGTGATGGAATATTTTTCAGTTTTTCATTTTCCCATGCATATATTGCAACTCTTGATTCTAGCTGTAATAGCTCTCTCAACTCTATCACACTATACCCATGGTCAATTCGTTGTTTTTTGAGCAATTTGGCAGTTGCTGGAATATCTACAACTCTTTTTTGAAGATTTTTTTTCTTTTCCATAAATACAGCATATTATTTTAACACATTTTTCTTGATTTTTTCTTAACTCTTTGCACATTTTTCTGAATATTATTGTCACCTAAAAACACATTTTTCTATATATACACAGTGCAAAAGTCAATATAAAAATGTATGTTTGGGGGTGCGGACGAAATAAGAATGTTGGAATTCCTACATTTTTATTTTATCCTTTGCACTAACTTTTACTCTTTTATTTTGATTACATTAACGCTTAATAAAATGGCGTTCAATAATTTACTGGTTTATGGTCTGCAACATACTTATAAAAAGGAAGTGCCAAACGCTATTCTTCAACCTTGACTATCAATAAGGATAGAGGAATTTTCAAAATTCAAACAATATAAAATAACCTGCCCGATGAATGACAGGTTATAGTTGATTAGTTGATAAATTCAGACACATCACACTTTAAGACTTTGGCAAGTCTCATTACAATATCAAACTGAGCCTTATTTAAGTCCTTGCTTTTGCGTTCGTATGCCCTGATGGTATTGATAGAAACCCCTGATTCATTTGCAAGAGCTTCCTGCGTCAAGCCACAATGCTTTCTGGCAATTTTCAGTTTGCTTTCGCTATTTGCAAAGTGAACATCTAGAACCTCATAACTCTTTTGAACATCTGCTTCGTGAAGTATTCCGTAAAGCCCGATAATCTCATCATAAGGTACGGTATCGAGTATGCTCTTGAAAGTGTGACCGGAGTACCATTGATAATGGGTCAGCACCCATCCAACCCAATATTCTGGGCTTCGCTGGTAGTTTTCAATAAGCTCTACGTCATAGCTCTCTCCGGTCGTTTTTTCCATGACCTCTAAAAAAAGCTCCAAGCCACTTTTTCCTGCGATGTATTTGGGATTACCACTTTCAAACTGCGCGGCAACATCGGACTGAATAAAGCGTCTCAAAAAATCTGTAGCGTTAATATCAAACTCCAATACTGCGTCGTGAAGCATATTCCCGACAGCACGTGAAGCCTTACTCAAATATAACTGACTGTAAGCGTGGGTCATCATGCTTCATATCCTCCCTCATAATATCGAGAACAAAAATATCATCCATAAGCTGCTGTAAGTTCTTTTTCCGAGTTGCGTAAGTGGCTCGTGCGTTTTGGTCTCTTTCAGCTCTCTTATAATAGTATTCACGGTAATCGGCAACTTCGTACTCTATAAATTCAATCTGACCAAAAGAACGCTTAGAGAGAAGAACCACCTGTTCTCCCAACGTACCAAGCTGCATGGCAAGGTTTAAATCACGAAGAGAGATTGTATTGTTTACAAAATCTTCTGCAAAGGAAAAATATGAATCATCTGCACGATAACCAATCATCACATCAACGCCAGTTGTATCAGGCATAAAGCGGTTGAGAAGAAATTCCCTTGCACTGTTGCCTACAGGCGATGTAATGTCAAACTTTCTGTTAGCAAGTAAAATCGCAAGCCAGTTAAGTATGTTAAACTCGCCCTTTGTCAATTGCATGATGTTCATTCCATCCAAGTGCATAATGTATTTGTTGGAGTAACCGTCGTTCTTCACAGGGCAAGCCCATTCCTTAGCAAGCTCGATGGTTTCCGTACAGTAAAAACCACTACCGTAATCGTTGTATTGCTTGCCTATTCCATATTTTGGTGTCTCAACAATTTCCTGAGAGCCGTGGTAGATAGTTAAATCTTGTTTCATAAGATGCCTTTTATATAATACTGTAGTATTAGTATATCTATAATATAATACTGTGGTATTAGTTTATCAATGAGTACACCGATAAATACACAGAACTAAAATCTAAAAGAAGACAGCAATAGTCTAATGTAAATCAGGATAAAAGCATGACGAATGAATGAAAGAGAAGAGACTATGGAAACAACATTGACGAATAACTGATGGAGATGATATCCACCGCTCTTTCTATCATATCACAAATGGGAAAAGGATGAGATAAGGAGGAGAGTTTTTTGTCTCTCCTTTTATGTTTTATACTTGTTATAGAAAAGAATTATCAAAACTCCCTCAGCATACCCTCCGATCTTTCCTCTTTCCTTAATTTTACCACAGCACACTGTACTATGGCCAGAAAACCTTTTTCCTTACCGTAATCCAGACGCTGTCAATAATGGAAAATATAGCAAGTGCGAATGCTATTCATACGAGAACTAATCCTGTCACTTGATTGTGGTGTCAGAGGATAGTCCCCTGCAGCGCTAAGGTCCGCTTGTAGCTGAAGGTAAGGGAAAGATAGCCTTGGAAGGGAAAACACAGCAGGATATGGAGATCCTGCTGTGATGAAGACGAAATAAATACAACAACCATTAAGGAAACAATTAGAGATCTTCAAGAACAAAGGCTACAAGTTTCTGTCTCCGTTCATCAATATCAGCACAAGTCCAACTGTCTCTTCCTGAGGTCATATCCTGGATTTCACGTTGCTGATATCCATAGCAGTAAGTCTTTCGTTTCTCGGAGAAAGA
>JAQYFM010000135.1 GCA_028723145.1 Spirochaetales bacterium
ACCTTGAGGATGCTGAATTGAACCATTAATGTATAACTTAATATTTCTTTGTATAGAAGTAATTAACTCACTAAACCATATATGTGATTGCTTCATCCCTGGGGTGTTAGTTGTGGTGTTGTATCCTAAGTTTTCAAGAAATGCTCTTGTTAAATTTCCATAGCCATTGTTTTCCCATGATTTCTCATCATTTTGTGCACCTGTTAATGTAAATATATTATTTCTTTTTCCTGGAGGATTAAAAAGATTTGAAAAGTTTTGCGAGTTTAAATCAGAGGAAATGTAATCATAGAAAAAGCCTGAATAACAGCTATCTAGAAATAATAAAGTAGTACCTTTATTGCCCTTTATTGAATTAAAAAGGTCAGATGGGAATATTTTATAATCATAATATTTGTTATTTTCTACATGATAAACTAATCCTCCATCATTATCTCCATGACCAGAGTAGTGGAAAAATAGAATGTCATTTTCATCTAATTCTTGAGAATAAATACTTAGTTTAGTAAGTATTTTATTTTTTATAACATGTGAAGGCTGGGTAAAATCGATTTCTTGTTTTGTTATATTACCATTATCATTTATTATTAACTCTTTACCTTTCTGAGAAACTAAAAAATATCTAAAAGGGCTACTAGTGTTATTTGTTATATAACTAAATTCATTAAATATTGCTTGTTGATCGTTTAAAGTACAATTTAATTGGTTAACACCTGAATTCACATAGTTTAAAGCTAACGAAACTAAATAAACATTTCTATCTGTTTTATTATTAGGAAGCATAAGCTCACAAGAAGAGAGTAAAATAAGTATTGGAAGTATTAATATTATTAGCTTTTTCATCATCTTCCTCCTTCTTCTAGTGCTATACCTATACTTGTTGTTAGGTGGTAACTATCCCTTTGATAAATAAATGAACTTTGACTAAATAGAATTACGCTATCAAATCTCTTTAATAAGCCAATTCCAGCTTCAAGGCCTACAAATGTTAAGAATGCAGTATCATTTGAGGTTAATTGCCAAAATAAATTAGAAAAAGAAGTAGTTCGATAGAATCCTGAAACAACACCACCATATATTGATAAATCTAAAGAGTTTTTCAATTTAATGTTGCTGTTTAAACCTACAGATATATCATATGAGCCTAAGAGTCTTGTGTTGTTATATGTTAAAGTATGAGTTCTAAAATTAGTTTTTACATATGGATTAATACTAAATTTAGCATTTGGAAATGTCATAATATCGCTTCTAATACTAATTATTCCTGCTGTTCTAAATGGGATTTCTTCACTATATAAACGAGAATGAGTAAAATCTGCACCTAGAGAAAGTGAAAACGAAATAGATGCAAACAGAGATGCTGAAAGCAGCATTAATAGAAGAATTAGTAATAATTTTTTCACGAATTATTCCTTTATACTAGAAGATTATTTTTATAAAACTTCATCATACTTTTTCTAATATATGCGTTTATGTATTTATTATCGGGTTTTATTTCACTTTCAGCAAGTAAATTATGTCCATCATGGGAGAGCATTAATAAATATCTAGAGCCTAAATAATCTAATGAGATGATTTCTGCATCCTCAAGTACTACATATTGATTAAAATCCCCCCAGAATTGACCATCCTTTACTATTACATTTTCAGGTCTAAAGAATATTGTATCAACTTCGTCTGTTGATAAACCAAAGGCTTTTGGTGAAAGAATAGTACCTTCTCCTGTAAATAGAGCAGTAAAGAGTGTAGGAGGGTTTTTATAAAGTTCCTCAGGTGTTCCTATAGCTTCAATTTTCCCGTTATTGATAATTAAGATTCTATCAGAAATGCTAAAGGCTTCCTCCCTATCATGAGTTACATAGAGTGTAGTCATACCTGGTCGTGAATCATGGATTCTTCTAATTTCACTCTTAAGTTTTTTTCTTAGTGCTGCATCTAAAGCAGAAAGTGGTTCATCAAGTAATAGTATTTCAGGTTTTCTAGCAAGTGCACGAGCAAGAGCAACTCTTTGTGCTTCTCCACCCGAAAGGGTAGTAACTTTACGTTTTTCATATCCAGAAAGTCCTACAAGATTAAGTAATTCCTTTACTTGTTTAGATCTTTCTTTTTTATTTACTTTATTAATCTTTAAAGAATAACCAACATTCTTTTCAACATCCATATTGGAAAAGAGTGAATAGTTTTGGAATACCATACCGATATTTCTATTTTGAATTTTTTCATTAGTAATATCTTTACCATTTAAATAAATCTTTCCTGAAAAAGATTCATTTAATCCTGCAATTGCAGAGAGAATTGTACTTTTACCAGATCCAGAAGGTCCAATAATAGATACAAACTCACCTTCAAAAAGTGAAAATGAAAGATCTAAATCAAAGTTTTTATATTTAACTCTTAAATTTTCAACTTTGAGCTTTTCCATTTTTTCCTCCTATCAATTCTGATGTAATAAATACAATTAATGCAACTAATATCAAAATAGTTCCAACAGCACAGGCTCCTTGATAATTGTATGAATTAATTAATCTATATAAGAGTAGTGGTAGAGTTGTAATCTTACCTTCTGATAGTGTCATAGTTGCATTGATTTCTCCCATTGAGAGAGCAAATGAAAAACTAAATGCTCTATATAAAGCTCCTCTTAATAGAGGTATTTCAACTAGTTTTGATGTTTTTTTATTTGTTGCACCTAATGTATAAGATGCATAAATAATTCTTTCATCAATTGAGCGGGCTATCGGTAACAATGTTCTTAAGCAAAATGGTAATATTATTACAAAATGAGCAAGTAGAATAAATATATAGGAAACTAAGGTTCCTCTTATAGGCATTTTTGCTCTAATAAAAGAAAATCCAAGTGCAATAGTAACTGATGATACCATCATTGGCAGCATTGCTAATAATTCACCTACAGAACTCTTTAATCTTGTAATATAAAGAGAAATTTTTAATGAAAGAAGAGTTGCAAATAAGCTACTAATAAAAGCTATTAATATACTATTTAATAGAGCTGTAAAAGCATCCTTCATTGATGAAACACTTGTTTGAAGACCAAATAGTTCTTGATAAGCTTTTATAGAAAATCCTTTACCATATCTATTTGAAGTGGATACGAATGAACGATAAACTACAGATAAAAGTGGACCTAAAATAAAGAATAATAATAGGACAATGTAAATTATTAATAATACTTTAATACCCTTATTTTTAATCTTATTTAATGAATTAGAGTTAATATTTTCAGTTAATTGTGTTCTTTTAGAAGCAATGATACTTAGAATGACAATTATTGTGTTAAAAAGAAGGGCAAATATGGAGAGCGCTGCAGCCTTATTACTGTTTCCAAGTATATTGTTTGTTCTGTATATTTCTACCTCTAGGGTGGTAAATTCTGGACCTCCACCTAATACTAAAATTATTGAAAATGAGGTAAAGCAATAGAGAAAAATTAGCAAAAATGAGGAGATTAATGCAGGGAGCATGCGAGCGAACGTAACATTAAAAAATGTCTTTACCTTAGAAGCTCCTAGCAAATATGACGATTTTTCTTGGTCTCTTGAAAGGCTATTTAAATAACTTGTTAATTGAGTTAAAGCAACTGGAAAGTTTAAAAAAGCATGGGCTAAAATAATTGCTTTAAAGGAATATAGTATTTTAACTACGCTATCGTTTGTGTTTAATAAACTTTTTAATAATTTATTTAATACTCCATTATTTCCATAAAAAATAACAAATCCTAATACTACTAAAATGGATGGTAATACAAAGCAAAGCGATGCAAGTGATAGTATAAGCTTTCTTCCTTTGAAATTATATTTTGAGAAAAGTAATGCTCCTGGAAGTGCTATTAAAATAGATAATATGGCTGAAAATAATGATTGCTTTATTGTAAATGATAGAATTTTGTAGTTATAAGTAGATGTAAAGGCTTCTTTTACTAAATCTAATGTAAAACCATTAGCTGTAAAAAAAGCCTTTGATAAAGTAAAAATTAACGGAAGGAGAAACACCAGGAATAAAATAATCCTGGCAAAAATAGAGTTTAATTTGTAGTAGTT
>JAQYFM010000136.1 GCA_028723145.1 Spirochaetales bacterium
AGCATCTCAATATCATTGATATCATCTCCAAGTACCATAATATCTGATACAGGTATGTTATAGTGTTTTGATAAATCAATTACTGCTGTACCTTTATTTATGTTTTTAG
Organism: Spirochaetales bacterium; assembly: GCA_028723145.1. GTDB lineage: Bacteria > Spirochaetota > Spirochaetia > Sphaerochaetales > Sphaerochaetaceae > Bullifex. The sequence goes on from JAQYFM010000136.1 coordinate 110, forward strand.
GCATAATTTCTAAAAAGTCAGGACCTGGATAGTATGTTACCTCTGAGCCAAAAACTTTTTTAATATTATTTTCAAGCTCAATTAGGATACTTTTTTCTTTAGACATAAATAATAATTTATTCATCTCTTGTTTGTGTAAAAAATCATCAAAATTGACAATAATACTATCTGTCATATAAATTGGTCTTTTTTTAGAGTATAAATAACCTTCATGGCTATTCGTTGCCCAATTCTTTCCAAATACTCCAAGCATTTCAACGCCCATTTTCTTTGCTATTTGATAAATATCTAAAGCAAAATTAGCTGAAATTCTATGATCAGCAACTATATTTCCATTTTCATCAAATAGTAGAGCGCCATTAATACATGATGAAGGACCATCAATACCTAAAATAGAATAGAAGTTTCTTACAGAAGAAAAAATTCTTCCTGACACTATTACAAAAGGAATCTTCTTTTCATTTAAGACCTTTCTTATCCAATTTATATTCTCTTCACTTAGAGATTTGTCACTTCTTAATAAAGTACCATCAATATCACAGCAAATCAGTTTAATTTTACCCATGAAGATATTTTATATTGAGACATATTCATCTTTCAAGCAATTTAATTTATGCCAATAAAAGTATTAATTCAATCAATATTTTATTATTGAATAGAGATTTTAGTTCTCTTTAGATATAAAATGTAGTTGCTACAGATATTTTAAGTAAATCTAAATAAAAAAAATTTTATTTATGATTTCTTCAAAATTAATCCTAATTATTTCTGATTTTGTAATCTGAGAAATAAAAATTTTCACATCATGAAATATTTTTTAAAACACTTATGCAAAATCATGTATTTTTATTCATAATTTATTCATCAATAACTCTTTTCAAATTCCTTTTTTTTCGTCTATATTATCGGCGGGAAGGAAATAACAATAAAAAAAACTGTTATCTTCTCCTAAGGAGAAAATTACGATGCATGAAGTAACCGAAAACGTCTACAAGCACGTGTGCCAGCTTGATCCAGACCAGAAAGAATTCCAGCAGGCAGTCTACACATTCTTACTCTCAATGGACAAAATTATTGATGAGCTCCCAGAAGTAAAATACCACAAGATTCTTGAGAGAATGGTTGAACCAGAAAGAGCAGTCATCTTCCGTGTACCTTGGATTGATGATGAAGGTCGTGTTCAAATCAACAGAGGTTTCAGAATCCAGCAGTCTTCTGCTATTGGACCATATAAAGGCGGTCTCAGACTCCATCCATCAGTAAACCTTTCAATCATGAAGTTCCTTGCTTTCGAGCAGGTATTTAAGAATGCCCTAACAGGTCTTCCAATGGGTGGTGGTAAAGGTGGTTCAGACTTCAATCCAAAAGGAAAGAGTGATGCTGAAGTAATGCGTTTCTGCCAAAGCTTTATGACTGAGCTTTTCAGACACATTGGACCAAATACAGACGTACCAGCTGGTGATATTGGTGTTGGTGGAAGAGAAATTGGTTATCTCTTTGGTCAATACAAGAGACTCACAAATCGCTTTGAAGGTGTATTAACTGGTAAAGGTCAGACTTATGGTGGATCTTTAATCAGACCAGAAGCAACAGGTTACGGTCTTGTATATCTTTCAGACTACATCTTAAAAGCTGAAGGAAAAACACTCGAAGGTAAAGAGTGCTTAGTATCAGGTAGTGGTAACGTTGCTCAGTTCACAGTTGAAAAACTTAACTCTCTTGGTGCAAAGGTTGTTACACTTTCTGACTCAAACGGTATGATTTACGACCCAAGTGGTATCACACCAGAGAAACTTGCATATGTAAAGCAGCTTAAGAATGTTAAGAGAGGAAGAATCCACGAATATGCTGAAAAGTACAACGTTGAATACATTCCTCGTGATGCATCTAAGCCAAATCCAATTTGGGATATCAAAGCTGATTACGCTTTCCCTTGTGCAACTCAGAACGAAATTACAGTTGAAGATGCTAGAAACCTTGTTAATAATGGTATACAACTAGTAGGTGAAGGTGCTAACATGCCTTGTCAGGCAGAAGCTGAAAAGATTTTCCTTGAAAAAGGTGTTCTTCTTGCTCCTGCTAAAGCAGCTAACGCTGGTGGTGTTGCAGTATCAGGTCTTGAAATGAGCCAGAACTCACAGCGCCTCAAGTGGACAAGTGAAGAAGTTGATCAGAGATTAAAGCTCATTATGAAGGGAATCTATGATAGTATTTCTTCTGCTGCAGATAAGTATTCAGAGCACAACAACTTTGTCGATGGTGCAAATATTGCAGGCTTCCTCAAAGTCTCTGAAGCTATGATCGCACAGGGCTACGTTTGATTAGAAAATGAAAAAGATAGGTTTTGACAACAACAAGTACATTGAGGAACAGGCAAGGTTTATCCTTGATCGCGTAAACAGTAGTAACGGAAAACTCTACATTGAGTGTGGTGGAAAGCTTTTATTTGACTACCATGCAGCCCGCGTACTACCAGGTTTTGATCCTTCAATAAAGATGAAGGTCTTTGAAAGCTTAAAGGACAAGATTGATGTTATCATCTGCATCTATGCAGGCGACATCGAGAGAAGGAAGATTAGAACTGACTTCGGCATCAGCTATGATAGCGATGTCTTTAAGATGATCGATGACTTTGCATCTTATGGTTTAAAATGTCACAATGTTGTCATTACTAGATTTGCAGGTCAGAGTGCTGCAGTATTATTTAAGCAAAAGCTTGAAAGTAAAGGTATCAACGTCTTTACACATACTGCAACACCTGGGTACCCATCAAATGTTGATGTAATTGTATCAGATGAGGGATATGGCAAAAATAGCTATATCCCTACTGATAAACCAATAGTATTAGTAACAGCTCCTGGTCCAGGAAGTGGAAAGCTTGCAACTTGCTTAAGCCAGCTTTACCATGAATCTAAGGTTGGAATTAAAAGTACATATTCAAAATTTGAAACTTTCCCTGTTTGGAATCTACCATTACAGCATCCAGTTAATATTGCATATGAAGCCGCTACTTTAGATATCGGAGACTACAACTTAATTGACCACTTCCATTTAGATGCATATGGAAAAGTTGCTGTTAACTACAATAGAGATATCGAAGCATTCCCACTTCTTTCTGCAATATTGACAAAAATTACAGGTAAAAGTATCTATAAGTCCCCTACAGACATGGGTGTAAACAGAATAGGCTTTGGCATCATCGATGATGAAGCTTGTCGTGAAGCTGGAAAGCAAGAGATAATCAGAAGATTTTTCCGTGCTCAAATGGATTATGCCTCAGGTCTATGTAGCGAAGAGTGTATAAAGAGAGCTAAAGCTATCATGGATAAAGCAGGAATTGTTCCTGAAGATAGAAAGGTTGTACCTGCTTGTAAGAAAGCTTTAGATGATGCTATTTCACGCTCTCTAAAAGGTAATAAGGGAACTGTTTGTGCAGGTGCAATTGCTCTTGATGATGAAGCTATTGTTACAGCACACAACTCTGAAATAATGCATGCAGGTTCTGCATTAATCTTAAATGCATTAAAAAAGCTTGCAAATATCGATAGTAATGTTGATCTAATCTCTCCTGAGGTAATAGAAAGTATTACAAGGATGAAGCGTGATATCCTAACAGGAAGAGGTGTATCATTAAATATCGATGAAATATTAATCTGCCTAGCAATGAGTGCTACAAGTAGTAAAGAAGCTGAAAAGGCTATGAATGAGCTTCCTAAGCTAAAGGGCGCAGAGGTTCATTTCTCTCACATTCCATCTGCGGGTGACCTAATTGGTCTAAGAAAGCTAGGAATGAATGTTACAGCAGAACCTAAGTTTCCAACAAAAAATATCTATAATCCATAATACTTAAAGCTAGGGGATACAAAACCTAGCTTTTTTACGTCTTTATCCCTTGAGAGACAATGTTACTCATGATACACTCACAAATTGTACTGTCTAAATAATAACAATTGGAAGTAAAAAAATGAGTAAAAGAGAAACACTTGGAAGCAGACTTGGCTTTATTTTACTATCTGCAGGTTGTGCAATCGGACTTGGAAATGTTTGGCGCTTTCCATATATCACAGGAAAAAATGGTGGAGCAGGCTTTGTATTAATATACCTCTTATTCCTTGTTCTATTAGGACTTCCCGTAATGGCTATGGAGTTTGCAATTGGAAGAGGAAGTAAACAAAATATTGGGCTCAGTTTAAAGACTCTCGAAAAAGAAGGTAGTAAGTGGCACTACTATGGTCCTTTTGCTGTAATAGGCAACTACATACTATTAATGTTCTATACAACTATTGCTGGTTGGATATTATATTATTTCTTCTCAGCAGCAGCTGGAAGTTTTAGTAATATCACTACAGAAGGAGTAAACACATTCTTTTCAACCTTAGTTGCTAACCCAGTAAAACAGACAATATGGATGGTAATTGTAATACTAATTAGCATGGGTGTTGTTGCGATAGGACTCGAAAATGGAGTTGAGAAGATTACAAAAGTAATAATGCTTGCACTACTTTGTATCATGCTATTACTTACAATTCACTCATTAACACTTCCTGGATGTGCAGAAGGCCTTAAGTTCTACTTAATACCAAACATAGCAGCAATGAAGGAAATTGGTATTTCAACAATACTTTATGAGGCATTAGGACAAGCCTTCTTTACCCTCTCTATTGGTATTGGCTCTATGGCAATCTTTGGTTCCTACATTGATGATAAGCAATCTCTTGGAGGGGAAAGTGCTAGAATTATTGCACTAGATACATTTGTTGCAATTACCTCAGGTCTTATTATTTTCCCAGCTTGTTTTTCTTACGATGTACCTGTTGGACAAGGACCTTCACTACTATTCATCACACTACCAAACATCTTTTCACAAATGGCAGGAGGAAGAATATGGTCTGCATTATTCTTCCTATTCATGTCCTTTGCTGCACTTTCAACAATAATTGCTGTTTGCGAAAATATCATAAGCTATTGGATAGATGTTAGAGGATGGAGTAGAAAAAAAGCATGTATAGTTAATACAGTTTTATTAATTGTACTTTCACTTCCATGTATTTTAGGATTTAATGTCCTATCTTCTTTCCAACCATTTGGAGCTGGATCAAATGTATTAGACTTAGAAGACTTCTTAGTTTCTAATCTTTTACTTCCATTTGGTTCCCTATTATTCGTACTATTCTGCACAAGAAAGAGTGGTTGGGGATTTGAAAATAGCTTAAAAGAGATAAATAAAGGAAAAGGTCTTAAATTTTCAAGTAAACTTCGTTTTTATATATCTTATATAATTCCTATTATTGTGCTATTTATTATGTTAAAAGGTATTTGGGATAAATTATTTTAGTGCTATAATACCAATACAAAACTGAATTAGATTAGTATGGCTGAGGGGATAAGGTCGTACTTACTTATATCCTAATGAGGGAAATTTTGAGGGTGTCATTGGTGCTGTGGCACCCTCTTTTATATTAAAAGAATAAAAACTAAGTTGACTTTTAACCCTTTTTTTTTAAAATTTACATCATGAACATTAAAGCTATAGCAAGCCGTATCGGCATGGATTACGATAATGTAATCGAAAATTTCTGTGGAGATACCAGTGAAGTTAGAAAGAAGCTGGAATCATTCATCGACGATTGCAACTTTACTGCACTAGAAAGTGCTATTGAAGCAAATGATGAAGAGCAAATTAAGAAATGTGCACACAAAATTAGAAAGACAGGTGAGAAGCTTGGTCTTACTAATCTTGTTAAGCAGGCATCTCTCTTAGAAGATGCTAAGAATGGTAAAATTGCACCTTCATATGATTCTTTAAGAAAAGAATATTTAGAGATTGCAAAAAATTTAACTTCTGAGGCTGATGTATAATTAATAAAAAGAGCTAAAATATTGCATTAAACAATGTTTTTGACGCAAATAAAGTTTGGTGTAGTAAAAAAATAATGCTTGCATTACATCCCAAAGCAGTATAAATTGTAACAACGGGTGTAAATTGAGCGCAAATGGCACCAGGCGTAATTTTTTCCAAATAATGATGAGTCTCCATGCAAAAGCATCCAGCATGGAGACTTTATTATTTTATTCAAAATAGAAAGTTTTTATTTCACATGGTCCAAAAGTAAGGTTACTAAGGTCTACAGCCTTTCTATCGTTTTCAATTAAATTACATTCAAATACTTTATCATATTTGAATGAAACTTCAATCGATGCCTTAACACTTTGTCCGATAGCTTCATAAACTCTTACCACTCTACCCTTTTTATCTTCACTCAACTTTACTGTATCGCAAACTAAGGTATCACTAGAAATGTATACTAAGCTTTCAAGACTATCTTGTGAGTTATAAATTATTGGAAGTCTATTTAAGTTATGAGCATACTTTACAATTTGTCCCATATCATCATCTCTACAAGGCAAAATTGCATAGGTAAATTCATGCATTCCTCTATCAGCACTCATATCTGGATAAGTTGGAGAACGTAGTAAATTGAGTGATAGAACTCCATCCTTAGCTCTTAAACCATACTTTGAATCATTTAATAAAGCAAAGGCAAAGCCATCTGAATTTACACTTGCCCACTTCTGGAAACAAATCTCAAATTGAGCCTTCTCGATTAAAGTTTCATTTTTAGTTGTTCTTTTAATTACTCCATCTTGAATATCACAAAGGACTTCATCACTAAATACAGCTGGTTCAAATTCGGCTCGAAGCATTTTATCCTCTTCATGCCAAGAAACTTTGGTGTGGAAATAAATTGCATTTGAATGACTATTTGTAACAACATCTTGAGTTATTTCACTCTTTGAAAATTTATAACTTATTCTCTTTCCTCTAACAGGACCATCATTAATGTCTTTGACACTATCAGCTTTAAGAACAATAGGCGTCTTTTTATAGTACTCCCAATCGATATCCCAAGCATTGTAGTGGAGCTTTGGGTCATCATATACGCAAAGTTTATTTAAAAATCCCTTCTTAAACTCCTTATCAAAGGCTTTAAAAGATGAAATAGATCCGTCCTCATTAAATGAAACAGATATATTACTATTTTCATCAAAACTAGCTTTTTCAATTAGTTTTGATGATCCTAAAGGTGGAAGAATAGCGCTATACCACTTTCCATCGAGTTTAATATCATATTCACGCTCAAATGGAGAAGGGTTATAAGCATACTTTTCTTTACTAGATGACTCTAATACTCTATTTTCAAGCTCATTAATTTGCTTAAGAATTTCTTCATATTCCACTCTACTTTCTTCATAGACTCTATGAATACTAGAACCCGGTAAAATATCATGAAACTGTAAGAATAAAACTCTCTTCCAAAGCTCATTAATTTCATCATATGGATATGAGGAAATATCATTTCGAGCATAGAGGGCTTCGACACATTGCAGTCCAAGCTCACATCTTCTATTAGCTTTCTTATTGAAAGCTTGAGTTGTATATGTACCTTGATGCTTTTCAAGGTATAGCTCTCCTGAGTAAGTAGGAAGCTTTGCTCTATCATTCTCTAACTCTAAAAAGAAATCTTCTGCTCTTCCAAACTTTACTTTAGGACTATTCGCTAATGATTTTTGTCTCAAACCCATTTCTATTTGAACTTCACTAGGTCCACCACCTCCATCGCCAATTCCATAAAGCATTAATGCTTTATCGCAAAGGTTTAACTCAGGGTAGTTATCTTTAGTTGCTTTAGCACAAAGAGGAGATGCAGCCGCATTATATGTCTCTGCAGGAGGCATATGAACTAATATTTCACTTGAATCAACACCACGCCAAACAAATGAACGTGAAGGGAAATGGTTGTGTTCATTCCAACTTAATTTGATTGTTAAAAAATATGGAACCTCACATTTTTTTAATATTTGAAGAAGGTTTCCATTATAGCCAAATACATCAGGAAGCCAGCAAATCTTTTGAGTCTTTCCAAATTCATCTCTCCAAAATCTTTGTCCAATAATTATCTGTCTAATTAAAGCTTCTCCTGATGGAACGTTGTTGTCAGCTTCGACCCACATTGCACCTTGAGTTTCAAGATTACCTGATAGGACTTTCTCTTTTATTCTTTTATATAGCTCTTTATTATTTTGTTTAATAAATTCAAATTGTTGAGGCTGTGATGCACCATAAATATAGCTATCATATTTTCCTATATTTCTAAGCTGGAAGGTAAAGGTTCTTTGAGCCTTTCTCTTAGTCTCTCTTACAGGCCAAAGCCAAGCAAGATCGAGATGAGAATGACCTACAGCTGTAATAGTAAGAGACTCATCAAGAGTACCATTAAAAAGAGGCGCAAGAACAGCTCTACCCTCACTGAAAGAAATGTAGGAGGCTTTAATACTTTCCCTTAGCAGCTTTCTAAGACCTTCATCATAGTTTTGAGCACACATTAAACAACTGATAGTTAAGTAATCATAGAAGAAGTCTTTACCTTCTTTATCTTGAATTAAGATATCAGCTTTTTTAAATATCCCATGGCCACAAAGCTTATTATAGTATCCATTATAGCCCGCATCTATGTCCCATGATAGATGACTTGGACACGGGATTGGTATATCAACATAAGTTTTTGCAACTAATGCTTGATAATAATCTATCTTACTTGTATTTAATGTAACAGCTCCAATTGGATCGATAGTTTTTTCTCTATCATAAACAAGACCTTCTCCACCAATATCAATGTGAGCAATTAAATCCTTATTTCTAACCTCTTCTGGAATGTCTACATCAAGCTTAAACCAAGCTGCATCATAAAGACTTGCCCAAGTCATTCCCTTGTATATTTTTCTATATTCAAGCCTTTCATGGTCTATATAACTAACAGGTTCCTTTGACGGTGCGTATAATACATCAAATGAAGCTACCTTTGTAAATATTCTACTTCTTAACTCATCAAGAGCCTTCATAGTCTCTGTATCTTGTATTAAGATATCAACAGGTTCCATAATCCTCCTAAACAAACCACATTGGATTAGATATTGCAGTTATATATTTTTTCCCAAATAGAGAAATATAGGTAACAACGTGAATTCTCTCACCCTTAACCGCTTTTCCAACTATCTTTAGATGATTTCTTTTACACCCTCTTTTTATTACTTTTCCATTAGAAAAGACAACTTCTAATACTGATAAAGGTGGAACTTTTTCTGCTATTACTGTAAAAGTTTCCCTATTCTCTACACTTTCTCCAAAGCTTTTTCCATTGCAATCTAAAGATAAATAGGGTCCTTTATGAGATGAAGTAGATAACTTAAACAATGAAAAACGAACAATTAGAGAAAGGTCCCTCTTTCTATTAAAGCCAGAAGATAAACATCAATTCACACCTTGTGGTGATACTAGATGTATACATATTAATATTGCTTTTACCCAAGAAATATTACTTACACTAATTAAAGCGTTAGATATTGATGATAAGAAATTATTAAAATCTAAAAGACAAATTATATTATCTGAAGAGGATTTTAGGATATTAAGCGGGAATCCTCGGTAATTCAATTACCGAGATGAAAGCGTAAAATACTATTTGATAAAACGTATACATATGATATCATAAATTATGAAGACAAATCTTGTACATTACAGAACTTGCGTATGTAATATCAACTATCATATAGTATGGTCAGTCAAATATAGA
>JAQYFM010000137.1 GCA_028723145.1 Spirochaetales bacterium
CCAAGGCTTTCAGCAGTAAAGAGCACTGTGTAACCGTCTGGGTTAGCGTCAAGAGCAGCTTGACATCCGATAGAACCAGAAGCACCACCCTGGTTAACAACTGTAACAGCAACACCAAGTTCTTTTGACAAAAGAGCTGCAAACTTTCTTCCTGATACGTCTGTTGTACCACCAGCGCCATATGGAACGATCATGGTGATAGCCTTTTGTGGATATGTATTAACACTTTCTGCAGATGCTTGTGCAAAAAGTGAGCTAAAAGTTAATACTAATGTTAATAAAATTAACAAAGGTTTTTTCATAATTACCTCCAAAGTGTAGGTAATTTTATAACAAAAAATGCAATAAAGTTCAATTAGGTTATGCAATAATCTGTATATATATGCACTAAACTTACACAAGAACCAAAAGAGCTCCCATATGAGAGCCCCTTAAATCTACTTCTTTAATATAAATGCTATATCCTCAATAGTTGCATTAACAACAGATGAATCATCTTTAGAAATTACTTTATCTATAATATCCTTTTTTATTTCCTGAAGCTCTAAAACTCTTTGTTCAATCGAATCTTCTGCAATTAGCTTTATTACTTCAACATTTCGTTTTTGACCAATTCTATGAGTTCTATCATCTGCTTGATCTTCAGCTGCCGCATTCCACCATGGGTCGATATGAATAACAGTATCAGCACCAGTAAGATTAAGGCCTGTACCACCAGCCTTTAAGCTTATCAAGAAGACATCTGGACCTTCTGCTTCATTAAAGTCATTCATCATCTCAATACGCTTTTTAGCAGGAGTATCACCAGTTAAGATAAAGTAAGAGACACCTAAATTATCAAGAATAAGGCCAAGAGCTTCTAAGGCTTTGACAAATTGTGAAAAGACTAATATTCTATGCCCCTTTTCAAGGTAATCAGGGATTAATGTTTTTAATAGATTAAACTTTGCGCTTTCACCTTTATATTTATCTAGGTACAGAGCTGGATCAATACAAATTTGTCTAAGTCTTGTAAGATATGGAAGAATATCAAAAGCCCTACCCTCAGCTTCAAAAATTTCAGCAGCTGTAGTTCTTTCAGCCTCATAGACAAGACGTTGGCTATCATCCATTTCACACGATAAGATTCTCTCATACTTTGGAGGAAGATCTGTTAATACATCTTCTTTAGTACGTCTTAAGATAAAAGGTGCAACCTTTCTTCTTATATCTTCATGTTCACTGGACTTAAAGATATTAATATCCTCAAGATATCCTGGCATAATAAAGTCAAAAATTGACCATAAGTCTGCAATATTATTTTCAATAGGTGTACCAGTTAAAGCAAAGCGATGCTCTGCATCGATACTCTTAACACTCTTTGTCTTTTGAGCATAGATATTTCTAATATACTGGGCTTCATCAATAACAGCATAATTGAAGTGACAATCATACTTTTTTATATCAGAGCGAAGGGAATCAATACTGGTTATGTAAACAACCTTCTTATTTGGATCAATGCTACTAATTAGCTTACTTCTAACACTTTCAGGGCCATAGATTTCAACTACCTCTGTTTTTCCATCAAACTTTAAAAATTCGCTCTTCCAGTTAAATATCAAGCTCTTTGGACAAACAATTAATGAAGGCTCTTGTTTTTTATCAGCTTTAATCAAAGCTATCATCTGAATAGTTTTTCCAAGCCCCATATCATCTGCTAATATACCACCAAGCCCATAGCTGGAGAGAATAGAAAGCCAGTTATAGCCTTCAATTTGATAACCTCTAAGCTTAGCATTGATGCTAGGAAGTTTAATATCAGCACTTTTAAAGGATCTTAAATCCTCCATCATGTTTCTTAAATATTTATCAACATGGCAGTTTCTTTGGTGAGCTAACGCCTTAATAGCAGTAACCATAGGAACAGGACGCTTTGCATATAAATTATTTGCATCCATCTGGAAGTCATCTACAGTTTCTCCAAATTCCTTTGCTTCCTCATTATCAAGGTCGACAATTCTATTATCCTTTAATAGGATGTACTTCTTCTTTTTCTTTAAAGCAGCTAGTATTTCTGCTAATTCCTTTTCACTAAACTCACTCTTTTCCAAGAAGAGTTCCATTATTCCACTATTGTATTTGATTCTAAAAATTTGCCTATTTACAGATACTAATTTCTTATTTAACAAGCTATCTGATAAATAAACAGTTGCAAGAGATCTGAGTTTAGTAAAATCCATTCTAAAGAATGATAGAACTTTACTTTCATCAGTTAAAAATCCATTCTCATTGAACCCAAGTGATGAAAGATAACCTTTAAGTGCGTTTAATCTATCAATATCAAATTGAGTAAGCTGGTTTTCTTTTACTTCAATATCATCATTTGTATATTTTATTGCACATGAAATAACTCCATGTTCATAATCAAATGAGGTATTAAATCTAACATTTGAAAGCTTGAAGCTTTCTTTTAACTTATTATCAACAGAGATAAATGATGAATAGTGAGCAAATATTTTAGACCTAAAATCATTAATAATAGGCTTTATACATACACCTTTATGCTTATCAAAGAATTGTAATAACTTTATCTCATCTACAGAGTTTTCAATTTTATCAATAAAGTAAGAACTATCTTCTTTAACAAAAATAAAGCCATTACCACCTAAGAAGATTGCAACCTCTTCTTTTGCTACATTTGTGTTAATCTTATAGTTTTTATCTATTGAAGCAGTAAGATAATGAGGCTTTAGCCTTATTGTAGTTTCAACTTCATTAAAAGTAATTGTCCTATTTTTTAATGTTGATAAAAGACCTGAAAATAAAGTTTCAGGTAGAGTTATATACTTTTTATTCCTTGAATCTCCAACACGACCAGAAGTTAATCTAGCAGGAATTAATAGTTGTAAAGCAGCTCTATCGTCTTCGACAATATTATCAAGGTCATGAGTGAATGTTAAATCTTTACCATAGCTAACTGTTTCACCCTTTCTAAAGTAGTCTAAGAATTCTGCTGCATCCTTTACTTGGTATTTTTTCCTTATTCCTATCTTAAAGCTTAAATAGCCATAACCATATTCATAGCCAAATGCAAAATCAATTGAAGCAAGATTATCATTTGAAAGAATAATTGCAGTATCATTAGATAATGATTCTTGTAGAGCAACCATATCTTTTGTAAACTCACTATTCTTCTTAGAAAAGTTTAATACAGCAACTCTATTTTCTTGCTCTATCCTCTTTTTCTTATACTCTTCTTCTGTACCTTTAATACAAGCATTAATAATACTTTCTGGTTTTACTTCATATTCAAATTTAATAAAAGAATTTGTTAAATTTAAATGACCATTTTCTTCATCAACTTTAACTAAAAATCTATCATTAAAGAATGGGTTCTTTACATAGAATGTACAATTCACATTATTTGACAATTCATTAAAAATCCAGAGTGTATCAAAGTAATCAAGGATTTCTGCTTCCTCATCACCTTTTGGAGGAAAAGTTAAACCTTCTTTATTTTTCCCGAATACTCCAGTTAAATATGCAAATAATAACTGTGAATTAGGAAGCTTATGAGCATACTTAAAAAGTAAAGCTGCACAAACTGCTTTCTGATTCAATATACACCAATGAATAACAAAAAGAATGTACCTTCCAATTAACTTTGGATCTTCGCCTAATAATACTTCATTTAATATTTTACTAACTGAACTTTCAGTAGGATTAATGCTAAATATTATCTTCTTTTGCTCTTCATCTGATAGTTCATCTAGATAACTAGCAGGCAGTAAATTCTTTTTAAATAATGATATAACTTCAATTCTTTCATTTCTATCTAATAGATTTAAGTATTTACATATAAGTTGGTTTACTTCCTCTGAATTAGAAGTGTTATCAAGAGTTAAAATAATCTTTATAATACTTTCTTTATTATCTTTAAATACTTCTTTATCTTTAATTAAATTATCTAATATTGTTAAATGGTCAGTATCAAACATAGGTGATACAGATGCAAAGTACTTAATTAATAAGTCTTTATTATCAGTTACAGCTAAATATAGATATCTTAAATCATCATCTGCTTCATATGTAAGTATTCCATTTTTCTCAATATCTTTTTTAGCTTTTTCAAAGCTTCTTAAAATTCTTTTAAAGAAGGTTTTATTTGATTTAGTTTGTCTAGTATTACAATCTTCTTCTTTGTAATACTCACTCTTTACAATTGCATCATAGCAAAAATCGTTTTCAAGTAATGCATAGAAGAAATCTGTATACTTATCTAAGAAAGTAGAATTATAGTAGAAAGGTTCATTATGCATTAAAAAGTAGAACACCCTTCTTGCATAAGAAACTGAACCAATATTGGCAATTAAATTTTTAACATTTTTCTTTGAATTTTTTATTGAGACTAAATCTATTTGCTTTTTTGAATAACCTAAGAGGATATCAGCAAGTTCAGCAGAGATAAAGTAATCTTTTGCATATTCATTACTTTCATAAAGGTATGATTCCATAATGCTATCTAAGCAATCAGTAATCCAATTCTTAACTACATCTACATACTGACATTTATATGTACCACAGTTGCAAGTAATAGAGTATGAAGAACACGTTACATGATGAGTTTTTCTTCCCTCTTTTATCTCTACATCTAAATTTATAGACCCTTTTTTAGGTCTAATTACTTTAAGGTCTGCATAATCAAACTTAATTGGCTTAGCATTTAAATAATTATTATAAGAATTCTTTTCTTGGTTATAATAGTAATCAATAGCATTTGTAGCTACATCATATGACCTAGATACTTCTTCAAACTTTCCACTTCCAAAGTAAGCCAATGCAGTTTTATCATCATAGTTATTATAAAAGTTTATACAAAAGCCTTTATCCCAATTGTAACAAAACTCAAATTTTCTAAATCGTTCCATAAATATTATTTTAACTAAAAAAAAGCGTAGTAATAGATTTTTCTACTACTACGTTATTACTAATTGTTAGCTTTTTGCTTACTCAGTTACAATTGTTGCATACTTTCTGTTGTTTCTTGTGATATAAGCAACCTTACCTGCAGCCTTTGCAAAGAGTGTGTAATCGGAACCAAGACCAACATTCTGACCTGGGTGGATGTTTGTACCGTGCTGTCTAACTAAGATTTCACCAGCCTTTACATCCTGACCACCGAATCTCTTAACACCAAGACGCTGTGCGTTAGAATCGCGTCCGTTACGTGATGAACCACCACCTTTCTTATGTGCCATATTCGATCCTCCTTAGCCTTCAATCTTGTTGATTGTGATGAGAGTATACTGTTCCCTGTGACCCTGAGTTCTTCTGTAACCCTTTCTTCTGTGGAACTTGTAAACCTTAATCTTATCGCCTTTAACTTCGCTGCCAACTGTAGCAACAACTTTAGCACCAGCAACATATGGTGTGCCGAATGTAGCCTTGTCACCGTCAACAACAGCGAGAACCTTGTCTGTTTCGTAAGCTGAACCCTCTGCGAGAGAGAGAAGATCGACCTGCAGTGTTTCACCTTCAACAGCTTTATACTGCTTGCCGAGAATTTCAACGAGTGCGTACATATCTAAGTATCCTCTATTTGTTTAATCTTTGAGTATTATTAAGATTTTCT
>JAQYFM010000138.1 GCA_028723145.1 Spirochaetales bacterium
TAATTGATCTAAATTAGCTCTAATTTTAAGAGAAATATCGAGTAGGATTTTTTGTTTCATCCTAATTATTTCTTCTTCAGCAAGTACAACTTGGTTGTTTAATTCAACGAGCTCAAATGGTTCAATAAATAGTGTTCCACCCGATTGAGAAGATCCTTGAATATAGCCTTCCACCATTCCTCTCTTTTCTCTTTTAATAGGTAAAACAACACGTTCATTTCTATAAACAGCATTTAAGTTTTGAGCAGCATCTAAGTGTGTTGATAAGAAGTTCTGACTATATATTTGTCTTCTCTGCTTAGTTTCTTCAACTTTCTTAAAGAGTGGATACAAAAGAGGATGTGTTTCTTTTACAAAGCCTTCTTCATCAATTGAAAGGGAAATATTATCCTTTAACTCCTTTAATTCTTTATCTATTAAAGGAATATCTAAAAAAGCTTCTAATGAAGGAATGGATGACAAAAAAGAACCAACACTGTAAATATCCTTTCCATCGAAGGATGCAGAGTTTTTATAGGTAAAAATATTATCAATAGAACAAAAGTAATTAACACTTTGTCCCTTAATTTTAATTAGAGCAATTATTTGATCAATTCTATCAGCTCTTTGATCTATTACTTTCTTATCATCGGTAATTGAATTTGAGCTAAGTTTTCTTTCACCCTTCTTTGAGATACTATTTAATCTGACTATATCAAGAACTTTATCAAGCTCTAAGTCAGCTAAGGTTTGTTTATTTATCATTGCTTATTTTTCCTGAATTTAGTTCTTGACCATTGAGGTGTTCTTTCTTTGATACTTTGATAAAGGTGTAAATAAGATTCATAGCGGTCTAAATCAATTAATTCATCTTCAACACCTTGTTTTACCCCACATCCTGGTTCATCTATGTGTGTACACCCTGAAAATTCACACTCAAAGTTTGCAAATTCAGGAAAAGCATCACTTAATAATTTAACATCCTCAAGTGGAACTAACATCTCTCTAACACCCGGAGTGTCAATAATGGTAATATCATCCTTTTCAAACCAAAGGGCATGGTTAGTAGTATGTCTTCCTCTTTGATATTTTTCACTAATTTCATTTGTTACCTGCTTTTTTTCAGGGTCACAAATTAAATTAACAAGTGTTGATTTTCCAACTCCTGACTGCCCAACAAAGGCAGTAACCTTACCACGAAGCAGAGCTTTAAGTTCATCAATATTTTCACCTGTTGCTGCACTTACTGCTATTATTTTATAGCCAAGCTTGTGGTATAGAGCCCACCTTTCAAACTCTAATTCAGAGAGATAGAAATCACACTTATTCATGACAATAATTCTTTCGCAACCTTGAGAGCAAGTTAATGCACGGTCCAAAAATCTAGGTCGGAAAGGAGGTTCAAAAGCAGAAGTTACAATTGCAACTTGATCCATATTAGCAGCAATTGTTTGATTCTTTTCAAGCTTTACATTCCATCTTCTAAATACACTTTTGCGCTCTAATCGAGCTGTTATTAACCCTTCATTTTCAGAATACGGTGTAAAATCTACTCTATCCCCTACTGCTAAAGGGTTATATTCAAACTCCTCAAGTGGAAGCTTTTTTCCCTTAATTTTACAAGAATAAATATTTCTATCTTCTGCATAAACAGTATATAGATTGTTAATTGCTCTTCTAATTTGACCTTGCATGTGATTGAGTCTACTCCAATTAAGAGTTGGTAGTCAAATAGAAAGCTTTTTTATTACATCTCTCATTCGTTCAGGTAGCTTTGCTCTAAAGGTTAATCTTTCTCCTGTTACAGGATGATCAATTGAGAGCGTAAAGGCATGTAAACAGAGAGGAACATCAAATAAGTTATCCTTCCTTGAGTAGATCTCATCACCTAAAATAGGATGATTAATACTTTTTAAATGCACTCTGATTTGATGTGTTCTTCCAGTTTCAATTTTTACACGCACAAAAGCATAACCATCATATTGTCTTAAGACAGTATAGTGTGTAATTGCACTTTTACCTCTATCATCATCTGTAACAGTAAAGGTTTTTCTATTTAGCTCACTTCTAACAATATTTTTAGTAATGGTTCCTCTTTTTTTAATAAAATTTCCCTTACAGATAGCTAAATATATCTTTTCATTACTGTGCTCTTGGAATTGCATTGCAAGATTTTTATGTGCATCTCTTGTTTTAGCAATTAATAGAAGCCCACTAGTATCTTTATCAAGACGGTGAACAATACCTGGTCTAAGATCACTATCATCCTCTTCTAATGTTTTAAAATCATCACCGTAGCGATACAAAAGAGCATTTACAACTGTACCTGTATAGTTACCAGCACCAGGATGAACAACCATACCACAAGGTTTGTTGATTACAAGTATTGAATCATCCTCAAAAACAACATCTAATTTAATATCCTCTGCAAGCAAGCCTTCAAAGGTTTCTTCGTTATAGATAATTTCAACTTTATCTCCAACCTTAACCTTTTGACTTTTTTTTACGTTTTTTCCATTTACAAGAATTTTTGTATCAGCTTGAGAGAAAATGGATCTTGGAACTACAGTTGAAGCAACTTTATCAACTCGATTTTCTGTGTCACAAATAAAAGCTTCTTTCTTTTCAACTATCACTACTAACTTCCCCTATTATCCAATCAGCAGCTGAAATACAAAGAGAAAGACCAGAAGCTACTCCAAGCTGACATAAAAACTTATCCATAGGCTTAGTAATCGGCTGTATTAAACCGACATTTTCACAAAGCGACCAAACTAATGAAGTAAGCGGTAAAGTTAAAACAAGAGAGCCAAAAAATATTGATTCAGCTCTCCTCATTTTCATTGTCCAAATCGGAAATTCTTCTTCTCCATATGGTTTATAAGAGAGCTCTGCTGCAGAAAACAGTGGAGAAAGAGTTAATGTAAATAAAAGTAATATTGCTATAGCTTTTTTAAACATTATAATTCCTTTCACCAAAGATAGCAGTCCCGATTCTAACCATATTACTACCACACATTATTGCTTCTTCCCAATCGCCACTCATACCCATTGAAAGAATAGAAATAGTTGGTACATATTTTTCTTTTAATTCATCAAATACAGCTTTTGTATAGGTAAAAGCTTTAATATTCTTTTCTCTATCTGAGCCTAATGGACCAACAGTCATTAATCCCTTTAAGTTAACGTGAGGGCAATCCTTTAATAGCATTGCAGCTTTAAATAGCTCTTCTTTATCGGTAAAACCACTCTTTTGCTCTTCTTCAGAAGAATTTAGCTCAAAGAGAATATCAATATTTTTATTAAGTTTACCTGCTTCCTTTTCAATTAATAGAAGTAAATTAACTGAATCGACAGAGTCTATTCTATCAACTAAAGGAAGGACCTTTTTAACCTTATTTGACTGTAAATGTCCAATTAGAGCAAGATACATTCCCTCAGGGCGATTCTCTGGAAGTGGGAATTTTTCAGCAATTTCCTGATATCTATTTTCTCCAAATAACCTTTGACCAAGCTCATAGCACTCTAAAATAGAACTATATGGATGTGTTTTACTAACAGCCATAAGCTCTACTTTATTATCAAGTGACTTTATTTCATCTCTTACTTTAATAAGATTAACCATTCTTTCTTCTCTCTTCTTTTAACTTTTTCTTTAATTCTTTGAGCTTTGCAGTTCTTTCTTCAATACTTAGTTTAGCATTCAATAGCATAAGCTTCATATCCTTTGAACCTGTAAGGGTTGGGTTTGAATTAAAGATATGTTTAGCATACTTATAGTGCTTTTGACGAATTGCTTCGATATCACTATTAAGTTTATCACGAAGTAGAGCCATATTCTCAGCATTTTCAGCTTTAAATGCTTTGATTCTTTCTTCAGCATCTGCTTTTGCTTTGTTAATTTCTTCAACAGCTTTTCTAAATGCAGAAAGTTTAACAACTGAGGTTGCAAAATCAGCTGATAATACAGC
>JAQYFM010000139.1 GCA_028723145.1 Spirochaetales bacterium
AGGTTTAATAAATCTTCTTTTGATATATTAAATTTTAATGCTCAATCATTTATCTCCCAGCTGGAAGGAATTTGTTAGTTCCTGTAACTCTTAAATTATTTTCTTTTAGGAAAGTAATGACAAAAAGAGTTTTAACTTTCTATGGATTAAGTACAATAATCTTGTTTCCATTATTACTATGAATAAGGATAAAAAAGTAAAATTGTTTATCTTTAGAAACATTGTTAACATATATTAATTTCATTTTTCTTCCTGACTTTAGGACTTAATGACCACTAAAACTTAATAAAAACGCAAAGCCAGAGCCTGAAATGAGGTTTTCTGGTTTTTATTTTCTGAAATATTTTTCCTACTAATGCCTACTAAGTCATTTACACTACATCTACTACATGGTAGACTATCAATGGAGAGCAGAAATGTACGTAGCACTTAGTGGACCTAAAGGACATGAATCAGTAACTATTAGAGAGGACTACACCAATGTTGATGGAAAGAAGAAGACAAGAATTCTTGAAACACTTGGTCCTTTACGTAAACTTGGTGGAGATAATCCAGAGGCATATCTTAAGGCTTTAAAGGAAGAGATGAAGGAAAAGACAAAGCTTCTCAAGGAGGAGAAGATGCTATCTGTAACGCTTTCCACAAAAGAAGTAAAGAAAGCTGAGGATGGTTATCATAAGCTTATTATCGGGCATGCAATTATCTTCAAACTCTGGAAAATGATGAAGCTAGATTCGTTCTTCTGTAAAGCATTTGAGGAGAGGAAGAATGCCAATCGTCTTCTAGATGGACTCTTCTATCTCCTTATTAGAAGGCTATCCGCACCATCTAGTATTAGGGCTAGCCATATAGCTTGTGCAGGCTATGCTGGAATTCCAGATGTACCTATTGATATTCTTTACAGTGTTCTTGAAAGACTAGACCAATGCAAAGATGAATTAATCATGCATTTGGACAAATTCTTCCGCCAATCTACAAGCAGACTTTTAGACCATGTATGTTATGATGTGACAAACTACTACTTTGAAAGCACAAAGGAGGGAACCTTACTTACCTTCGGCTACTCTAAAGAACACAGGAATAATGAAGTCATCATTGTTATGGGGCTTCTTATCGATAGTAACGGTATTCCTATCTCGTTCCAACTGTTCAGGGGAGACACAATGGATCAGAATACTCTTTCTGATGTTGTTGTAGACCTAAAAGAACGCTATGGTATTGAAGAAATCACGGTTGTAGCTGACAGAGGTATGAACAGCAATAAAAATCTCACAATGCTTTCTGATAAAGGACATCACTTTGTTATTAGCTATACATTAAAGAAGTCTAAAGACGAGTTTAAAAAGCTTTGCCTCGATGATGAACAACCTTGGGAAGTAGAGCAATACGACAAGGAAACTGGAGAGCTTTCTTACGCATCTAAGGTACTAGATACGAATTGTGAGGCAAAGATTCTTCTCTCTGATGAGGAAATAGAGAATATCAAGTCACAGCGTAAAGCTGAAAAAAAGAAAGGAGCATGTCCAAAATACCGCATAGCGAAGGTTCCTGCAAAGGTTCATGTTACATATTCATTAAAGCGTAAACACAAAGACGCGAATGACAGACAAAGGGCACTTGATAAGTTACAGAAGAGAATAGATGCAGGACAGGTTAAAGCATCATTGCGCTATGGCTGCAACCAGTATCTTAAATTCGATGTAGACTGCAAGAATGCCTCTATAGATAAGACAAAGGTTCTTGAGGCAGCAAAGTACGACGGGTACTATGCTGTAATTACTGATAGAAGTGATCTCTCAACGGAAGAGGTTATGAAGATTTACAGAGAACAATGGAAGATTGAGGAATCCTTCCGTATATTGAAGACAGATCTTGAAGCTCGTCCTGTATTTGTATGGACTGACTCTAGAATCCGTGGGCACTTCACTCTCTGTTATCTTGCTTTATCTGTAATTAGGTATATACAATACTTCATGTTCTCAAAAGGAGAGGAAGTATTGTCGGCATCTAGAATAATGGAAGCTATCAATAATAGTGAAGCCATAATTATTGGTGAAGAAGACAAACATGTACTTGGTTCTTGTGTTACCGATGATTATCTAAAGATAGCCTCTATGTTAATGATGCCTCCACTACAGAAAAATATGTCTCCTGTTAGGTTCAAGGCTCTTACAGGACTTGATCCAAGACCCAACTTAAAGAAATTAGTAGGAAAAAATTAATTTATCATTTTTCTAAAAAAACCTCGTTTGAAGCTCTCAAATGAGGTTTTTATCTTTTTTTCTATGTATCAAGTCCTAAAGATGGGAGTGTCATAAAGAAGAGTCTTAACAATACTTCTTCGATAATACCACCATATATTAATGATGCTACAAAGTAAGAAAGGCTTATTCCTTTTTGATACTCTTGTGCAACCTCTGGGATAAAGTGTCCAAATACAGGTGCATCTAAGAAAAAGATAATTCCAAGTAGAAATACTTGAATAGAAACTTTTATCAACTTCTCTCTTTCAAATGAAATTGTGCGCATTAAATTAAGTCTTTTTGCCATTAAATATCCAAAAAAAGAAGCAACTAATGCATAAACTCCACTTTGAAGTGTGGTAACAAGGTAAAACATTTCCTTAGTTTTTACCTGTTCTAATATTAATGCTCTCATATCATCTGTATAATAAGAGAATGTATAAAGGCCAATTAAATAACCACCAAGTAATCCAATTAGCATTACTATTAAAGAAAAAACTATAGCTTTTTTCATAATTCCTCCAATACTGGTGCCGAAATAACGTAAAGATTTCTTTGTTTTTGGTTTTCTTTCTTTTCTTTATTTATCGCACTCTCTATTAATTTATTTATTTCACCAAGCAAATTTAAATACTCTTCATCATCAAGCATTAACGACACCCCAGATACAGCTAACAGGTCCTTAATAGGTTCAGGTTGTTCCTGTTCGAAGTATTTTCGAAAAGAATCATGGAGATACATTATTGCAGTAGATATTTCATCAAAAGTTCCTTTTGGACTTTTTGCCAGTTTAATTGTTCTTTCAATCCCACCACGCTTTTGTTCTTCTTTCACAACCTCTAACGCACCAACTTCAATTAGTAATCGCACATATCTATAAAGTGTGGCTTGAGGAATGTCAGATAAAATGCTTGCCAGCTCTTTCGTGGTTAATATTTCTTTTGAATACACTGTTGTCAAAATTCTTTGACAATTGGGTTTCATACTAACTGCTATTCGTTTATTACTCATAGCATTATATTATTATCATTTTTGATAACAATCAATAATAGACTCAAGACAAAAAAAATTGAGGCAACCTCCTATTGGTGCCTCACTACTTTTGCGGTAAAATACCGATCTTTCAATAAGTGCTAAAGAACATTGTTCTTTGCATATGCTAAAACACTTAACCTAATTAATTATTCACATGAGATTATTTAGTTGTCAAGTATTTTTCCATCTGTTGAAATAATAGTTACACTGTATGAAAGATTCTTTCCACTTTGGTTAATTGCCCTTTTAACAGCATAATCAAGTCCACCACAGCAAGGAACCTGCATACGAAGGACATGAATAGATTTAATGTCATTATTTTTGATAATATCTGTAAGCTTTTCAGCGTAGTCTACACTGTCTAACTTTGGACAACCAATTAATGTAACACGACCTCTCATAAAGTTTGTATGTATATTTGCATAACTAAATGCGGTACAGTCTGCAGCAATTAATAAGTCTGAACCATTAAAGAAAGGAGCATTTACTGGAACTAGTTTTATTTGAACAGGCCAAGTAGTAAGTTCACTTTCAATATTTGTGGTAGTTTTCCTTTCTTTCTTTGCCTTAGCCTCTAAAACAGCTTTTTCATTGTAGCTAGGAGCTTCCCTCATTTCAAAGGATATTGCATTTACAGGACAAGCTGGGAGGCAATCACCAAGGCCATCACAATAATCCTCCCTTGTAAGACTTGCTTTTCCATTTACTATCTCAATTGCCCCTTCATGGCATGCTGAAGCACAAAGTCCACATCCGTTACATTTTTCTTGATCAATTTTAATAATCTTTCTAAGCATTCTTTTCTCCTAATATAGGCAAAATATAAACATAAAATAATATAAAACAAGATATAATACTATAATTAATTTTTTAGCTCACTACTTAGTGAACTACTCAACAAATGAATTGCCAGAGCATCACGGGGTTTAGCCACGGATGCATCCATGGCAGTGCTACCTCTTTTTACACGACTACTTTTCTTGCAATTTTATGAAGATAATCTGAGTAATTCTCATATAGCCTCTTAATGTGTTTGAAGCTCTTAGGGGGCAATCCTTTCTTTTAGAATGAATACCACACTGACTGCACTCTCTCTATTTCTTTAAGATACTTACGCTCAAGAGAGAAATACATCTTCACTCTCCCTTGGCATCAGGAGGATAAAGCTTAATCTGCTTAATCAAATATTGGGTTAGAAAGGTAATTGTCATCAATTCCATATCCTTTCTCCATAAACTCTTTCAGCTACTTCAAGGGAGCTAATCTGATATTGAATCCATTATGGACCATGGCATTCTGCATATGGAGAATGAGAGCCCTTAACCCCACCACTCTTAAGAATGGCAAAGTAAGACTTCCCAGACTTGTCTAAAAGCTTTGCTACTTTCCTTTGCTGTTTGGGAAGGAAGGTTGCGTACCAAGATATCCTTCTGTGTCTTCTTTTGATAGTACCAATCTATATAATCTTTTATTCCCATCTTCTTATAGAGAAATCTCTTAGTTAAGTACATTCCAAAGCTTAAATGCGGCATAACAAAATGGCAAACTATATTGACTTCTTGGTTTTCAAGCTTAAGTTTTGTTTACTTACTAAATAGCAAATAGGCAATTTATTTTAAAACAGTCTAGAATAGTTGTACTTAAGAAAAGATTAATTGAATAAAAATACTATCAATATGGTTTTCACTCTTTTACTATTTTGTTTTCAAGTAATCGTTTACGCATATAAATCACATCAGCCATTGGATTATTATAGTATGCCTCACACTCTATGAAACCATGCTTTTTATAAAGGGAGATAGCTTCCTTTAATGGAGAAATGGTATCAAGTACCATCTCCCTATACCCTGCTTTAATAGCATGAGCTATAATTTCTTTTACTAAGATATCTCCAACATGCTTTCCTCTAGCTTTTGGGCGGACAAATAATCTTTTCATTTCACATCTTTCACTAGAATGCTTATGATAAGCAACCATACCAACTAATTCATTATTTTCTATGGCGACTAAAATTTCTCCTACTGGAGGAGTATACTTTTCTGCAGGATTATTCAGCTCTTTGTCGATATTTTGAAAAGATAAATCTCTTCCAAGATAAGTTAAATACTCCTGAATAAGTATTTTCACTTCTAACATATAGTCTTTACCATCAACAACAATCATTAATTTATCCAATTTATTAACGTAGAACCATATAGTGCTTTCGCATTTACTTACCCCCACGTCTAAAACACGTAGGATATCGTAATATTGCGATAGCAAACTACTTCAACTCTACAGTTCTGTGAAATATTTCTTTTATTTTTTTCTATCAAGCACTACTGCACTCTCGCAGTGAGAACTAGCATAGTAGAAATCAAAGATTCTAGCTTTTGAAGGTATATAATCTGTGAACATTGGAATATCTCTAGCAAGTGTTACGCTATCACAGGAGATGTAGATAATTCTTTCTGGTTTAAATGACATTATTAATTCTGGAACACCTTTATCAAGACCAACTCGTGGAGGATCAACAATAACAGTATCAACATGAGTTTTCGTTTTAGATGCAAACTTAAATACATCATCTGTAATAGATTTTGCACTTGGTGCATTCTTCTGAGAAAGTCTTAAGCACTCCTTTTGCCTTTCAACTGCAATTAACTCTTTATCACTATTTTCAAATAGTGCAGAGAATGTACCAACACCACTGTATAGATCCATTAATTTATTCCCAACAACATTTTCTCTAACAAAATTAAAGAGTTCAGGGAGCACTAATAAATTCGATTGGAAGAATACATTAGCACTAACATGATATTTTATGTTATCAACACTTCTAACAACTTCTTCATTTTCAACTGAGATTTTATCATTCCCACAAAATAGTGAAAGCTCAACAAGACCAGTTTTTCTGTTTATTCCCTTTTGAAACATTAAGCCTCTATTTCTCTTTAAGAAATCATCAGATAAAAAAACTTCCTCATTTAACTTCTTCTCGAGGCGAGGACATGATTTAATAGCAATTAATTCATTGCTATCTTTTTTCAAAAAACCAGCTCTTTTATCTTTTAGCGAGACATGAATCCTACACCTTGCTCTATAGCTTTCGTTATCACTATAGGCAGGAGGTAAAAAAGGCGGAAGTTTGTTTAGCTTAGAAATACGATTAATATTATCTTTAACAATTTCTTCTTTTAAATAAGCACTATCCTTTGGGCTAACAAAATCAAAGTCACATCCTCCACAAATATTACTATATGGGCAACTACTTTTGATTCTTAATTCACTTTCTTTAACTGTTTCAAAGTCCTCACAGAGAAAATAACCTTTCTTTTGTGAGAACTTTTTAACAAACACCTCCTCCCCTGGAAGTGCTTGAGGAACAAAAAGTATTTTGCCATCAGCTGTATGAGCAAGGCCAATGGCATTTTGTGTTAATTTTTCAATCTTTACTTGCAATAGCTTCCAAGCCTCTCAATTAATGAAGAAATAAAGTTCATACCATTTTGCCAGAATTCTTCCTTCTCGATATCAAAACCCGCAGCAAGAGCAACATTGTTAGCACTTGTTGATCCCGTAAGTTGTAAGATTTCTCTATACTTTTCATTAAAGTCTGGACTCTTATCCTTACAAGCATACAAACCAAGAGCAAAAAGCTGTCCAAAAGCATAAGGATAGTTGTAGAAGCTGAATGATGAGGAGTAATAATGGCCTTTAGCCTCCCACATTCTCTCATGCTTTTCAATTACAGCATCCCCATAGGAATTCTCTTGAGCTTGAATCATAAGAGAAGTAAATTCGTTAGGAGTTAACTCACCTTCCTTTCTCTTTTCAAATACACTTCTTTCAAAGTAGAAGCGTGACAAAATATCAACACAAACCTGTGCACAAGAACCTACATAGCTTTCAATTAATGAGATAGCCTCTTCATCACTTGCATCCTTTAAAATTGCATCAAAAACAATTGTTTCAGCAAAGATAGATGCTGTTTCTGCAACTGTCATTGGATAATCAGTTAGTAGGGCTGGAAGCTCCATTACTATGCTGTCATGATAAGCATGACCTAGTTCATGAGCTAAAGTCGAAACAGAGTCATAGGAACCATCAAAGTTTGAAAGAATTCTACTTTGCTTGACTTTTAACATTGAAGTATCGTACGCACCACCAACTTTGCCTTTTCTTGGCTCTGCATCAATCCAATTAGAGTCAAAGGCTTTTTTTGCAAAATCCCCCATTCTACTATCAAAAGAACTATAACATTTGATAATTATCTCTTTAGCTGCTTCAAAGGAGTATTCTTTATTTAAAGAACCTACTGGTGCAAATAAGTCGTACCATGCAAGTTTATCAAGTCCAAGGAGCTTTGCTTTAATGTTAAAGTACTTAGCAAACATCTCTCTATTATTTTCAAGAGTCTTAATTAAGGCGTTTAAAGCTTTAACAGAAACTCTAGCTTGAGATGCAGAGTGTTCAAGAGGATCTACCCAGCCTCTTCTCTTTTCTAAAGTTAAAACAGTACCTTTAATACTGTTTAAACAAGCAGCAAATGCAACCTCATGCTCAGCCCAAACTTTCTTTTCTCTTTCATAAGAAGCCTTTC
Source organism: Spirochaetales bacterium (assembly GCA_028723145.1). Lineage (GTDB taxonomy): Bacteria > Spirochaetota > Spirochaetia > Sphaerochaetales > Sphaerochaetaceae > Bullifex. The sequence continues at coordinate 7,861 of JAQYFM010000139.1, forward strand.
TTATTTCTCTATTTGGATTAGTTGCATCATTTCTTAATTGAATTACAGTTTTATCATTCTCACAAATAGATGAAGAAACACTATCATACAGGCGCTCAAAAGCCCCTACCCCACTCCTTGCTAAGTCAGAGGCTAAAGCTTCCTCTGCTAAAGACATTTGATGTGTACTCTCCTCTAAATATTCATTTAAGATATATGAATATTGCTTTAACCTTGGATCAGAAAATTCATTTTGGTAATCTTTAATTTTACTTACAAATAAATCCTCTGCTTCCTTAAACTTCAACAATGCCTCTTCAACACTACCTACAGCTTTAATATATGCACCATTAGAGGTATCTGTTGTTAATATTGCATTAGCATATGAGTTTAAAGTCCAACCAATTGTAATTATTTCATTTAATGAAGTAATTACATCAAATAGTGGTTTATGCGCTTCAACATCACTCTTAAGTTTATTTGAAAGAGTGACAACTTTCTCAATGTCTTCTAAGAAATCAGGTGTATCAACTCCCATATAAATTGGAGTTAGATCCCAATGTGGTAAATTTTTATTGCTCATAGTGGCAATTGTATCACAATGAACAAATAATTATTAGCAATACATATCTAAAACAAATTCTTTAAATCTAGGAAGAATAAATTCAAGATATCCATATTGAGGACAATAAATGATACCTTTCTTAATCAATCTTTTTCTAAAAACAGTGAAGGTATTTGAATTCATACCTAATTCCACTCTTATTTTCTCAACTTTATTAATATCATTTGCAATTACATTTACAATTTTTCTATCAATAGCAGACATCTCTGCCCATAGCTTTTCATAAACATATTCCCAA
>JAQYFM010000140.1 GCA_028723145.1 Spirochaetales bacterium
AACATCAAACATAAATATACTAAATAAAATCACTTCAGCTATCATACTTTAAAGAAAAATCATATATTATTCTATTTATTGATTCAAAACATATCTTATATATTTGACTGACCATAATATATTATATTTAATATTACATACGCAAGTTCTGTAATGTACAAGATTTGTCTTCATAATTTATGATATCATATGTATACGTTTTATCAAATAGTATTTTACGCTTTCATCTTTGTAATTGAATTACCGAGGATTCTCGCTTAATATCCTAAAGAAATCATCTATTGCATAATCATCTAAATCAAACCTTATGTCAGTTACAAGCCTACTTAAATGAATAATATCTGCTCTAATTAACCATTCGATACTAGAATAATATTTCTGAGCCCTTCCTCCATTTTCAACTTCTTTGTATTGAAATTTATGGTTTTCTTTATCTAATAGTTGTTTTGCAAGAGAAAGATAACATTTTTCTGCTTTCACCTTTTCTGCTACAGATGCATAATGTGCTATATCATATTGATATCCCATAAGAAGATTTCTCTGTATTTTATCTATTGCTCTGAAATCTTTGGTATCAACATATTTTTGAACTACTTCAGGCATACCTCCTATTGCGATATATTGTCTATAATATGACATCATTTGTGAATTTATTGCACTAGGAATTATAGAATTTGATTTAAGCGAATCTTTAATAAAGTTTATCATTTCAGAAGATATTCCCATTGCCCATAAGAATTCTTCGAAATCAAGACCATATAGCTTTAGATAATCAACATATCCAACAGGGTATGAAGATGCTCTCCTATAATCTATACCTAATAAAGAACTAGACGCAATTACATCAAATCGATTATCAATGGCCCAAAATTTAAGAGAAGTGATAGCCTCTTCACACTCTTGAATTTCATCTAGGAAAATCAATATCTTTTTGGGTAAAATCTTCTTTTCTGGAAATCGAAATTTTAGCGCCATAATCATTTTATCAACAGATAAATCACCTATGAAAATTTCACGTGCGGATGGTAGTTCTTTGAAATTTATTTCAATAAACTCTTTATAGTGATTTTGCGCAAAGTGTTCAATTAAATATGTTTTTCCTACCTGTCTTGGTCCTTGAACTAATAAACATTTTTTATTTTTTGTTTTTATCCAATTTTCGATTTCAGCAGTAGCTTTTCGATTTAACATATCTTAAATCTAATTTACAAAATATTACAATAATTACGATATATCAACATTTTAGAAAGCAAAAATGTATAACTAATCAACATTTTGGAAAGATTTATTTCTTATCTAGTCTTAAAACACTTTTTATATATCGGTTGAAATATTAAGAAATCTTAGGTACGGAGAATACTATGGCTCATTAGTGTACCTTTAAGTTAAAAACTTGCCATTTAGTTTGCAATTTTGAGATAATTTTTAGATAATGAACATTATGGCAAATAAATACGATGAAGATAACATAAAATCCCTTTCATCCCTAGAGCACATTAGATTAAGACCTGGAATGTATATCGGACGTCTAGGAAATGGCTCACACGTTGATGATGGTATTTACATTCTCCTAAAAGAAGTAATCGATAATAGTATCGATGAGTTTATTATGGGTGCAGGTTCTAGGATTAATGTAACAGTCCTAGATAATAAGGTTTCTGTAAGAGACTTTGGACGTGGTATTCCTTTAGGAAAGATTGTTGATTGTGTATCTATTATCAATACTGGTGCAAAATATGATTCAGAAGCTTTCCAATTCTCTGTTGGATTAAATGGTGTTGGTACTAAAGCAGTAAATGCACTTTCATCGTATTTCTCTGTTACATCCTATCGTGATGGAGAATATGCTTCTGCAACCTTTGAAAAAGGTGTTCAAGTTGGAAGAGTTAAAAAAGGAAGTACAAATGAACCTAACGGTACATTTGTTACTTTTACACCAGACCCAGAACTATTTATTGATTACAACTACAATGAAGAGTTCATAAAAGAAAGACTTTGGAACTACGCTTACTTAAATACAGGCCTAACAATTGAGTTTAATAAGAGAATAATTAAGAGCCAACATGGCCTTATGGACCTATTAAGCAAGAATGTTGGAAGTGATGGCTTATATCCTATTATTTATTATAAGGGGCAACGTCTTGAATTTGCCTTTACTCATACATCAAGTTATGGTGAATCTTATTATTCTTATGTAAATGGACAACATACAAGTGATGGAGGTACTCATTTATCAGCTTTTAAGGAAGGATTATTAAAAGGTATAAATGAATACTATAAAAAAAACTGGAATGCTCCTGAAATCAGAGATGGTATTTGTGGTGCAATAAGTGTAAAGGTTCAAGATCCTATATTTGAAAGTCAAACTAAGAATAAGCTTGGAAATACTGAAATTCGTTCCTGGATTGTGAATGAAGTTAAGGAAGCTGTCATTGATGCTTTGATGAAAAATAGTGAAACAGCTACTGCGCTTTCAAATAAAATAGCGACTAATGAGCGAATTCATAAGGAAGAAAGTGCTGTTCGTAATGGTGCTCGTGAAATGGCCAAAAAGGTATCTATCAACATACCTAAGCTTAAGGAATGTCGCTACCATTTAAACTCTTATCCTAAGGCCCATGAAAGAGAAGCTCATAACTCTATGATTTTCTTAACTGAGGGTGATTCTGCTGCTGGAACAATTAATAAAACAAGGGATGTTCAAACTCAAGCTGTATTTGCACTACGTGGTAAGCCATTTAATGTCTTTGGAAAGAGTAGAAAAGCAATATATGAAAACCAAGAGCTTTATAACATCATGGTTGCGTTAGGACTAGAAAATGGAGATCTTGAAAACTTAAGGTATTCTAAAGTTGTCATTGCAACCGATGCCGATGTCGATGGCTATCATATTAGAAATTTATTAATGACTTACTTTATTACCTTCTTTGAAGATCTTGTTACTTCAGGACGTGTTTTTATCCTTGATACCCCTCTATTTAGAGTTAGAAATAAAAAAGTAACAGTATATTGTTACTCTGAAAAAGAAAAGGATGCTGCGCTTGAACAGATTAAGAGTCCAGAGGTAACTAGGTTCAAAGGTCTTGGTGAAATCAGTCCTAGTGAGTTTGGTCAGTTTATTGGTGAAGATATTAGATTAATACCTGTAACAATTGAGAGTATGACTCAAGTAAGGCAGAAGATGGAATTTTATATGGGTAACAATACCCCAGAGAGAAGAGAATACATAATGGAGAACTTAAGATAATATGTCACACGTAACAAAGATATTTGATGAAAACTTCATAGAGTATGCTTCCTATGTTATCCGTGATAGAGCAATTCCTGATATTTTAGATGGATTTAAACCAGTTCAGAGAAGAATTATCCACACTCTTTTAGAGATGGATGATGGAAGATATCATAAGGTTGCAAACGTTGTTGGTGCAACGATGAAATACCATCCTCATGGTGATGCTTCAATATATGAAGCCTTAGTAAACTTAACTAACTGTAACTTATTTATTGAAGGCCAAGGTAACTTCGGTAACTTTTTAACAGGTGATGGAGCTGCTGCCGGAAGATATATTGAGTGTAGATTACTTCCTTTTGCAAGAAAGGTTCTCTATAACCCGGAAATAACTGAATATGTTGATTCTTACGATGGAAGAAATAAAGAACCTGTAGTATTCCCTGCTAAAATACCTGTAGTAGTAGTCCAAGGTACAAGTGGTATAGCAGTAGGTATGAAGACAGATATTCTACCTCACAACTTAATTGAAGTACTTGATGCTCAAGCTGCTGTATTAAGAGGTGAAGAAATAGCACTATATCCTGATTTTCCTGGTGGTGGTATAGTCGATGTATCAGCTTACGATGATGGTAGGGGAAGTGTAAATGTTCGTGCAAGGCTCGATACTTCAGACCCTAAAAAGATTGTTATTACTGAGCTTCCATATGGTGTTACTAGTGAGCAGATGATTGATTCAATTGAAGATGCTGCTAAAAAAGGTAAGCTTCATATTGCTTCAATTAATGACTTTACCGCTGAGAGTGCAAATATCGAAATAAATTTACAGCGAAATACATATACAAAGGATATGGTCGATGCGCTGTATGCATATACTAAGTGTGAAAATAAAATTGCAGTTAATCCAATTGTAATTGTTGATAATCTTCCAAAAGTTGTATCAATTACAGAGATGGTAAAGTTCCATGCTAATCACTTAGTCGATACTCTTATTAAAGAGCTCAATATCGAGAAAAGTCATCTAGAAGATCGCTTACATGCAAGGACTTTAGAGCGAATTTTTATCGAAGAAAGAATTTATAAGCGAATTGAAAACAAAAAAACTCAAGAAGCTGTAGTTAATGCTGTTATTACTGGATTTGCTCCATTTAAAGAAGAATTATTCAGAGACATTGATGCTGATGATGTTGATCGTCTCTTAAAGATACCAATTAGAAGAATTTCTTTATTTGATATTGAGAAAAATAGAAGTGAGATTGAAGAAATTAATGCAGCTATTAATCTTTGTAATGAGCGCTTAGCGAATATTACTGATTATGCTCTTTCATATATCGATGAACTTAAAGCAATGGTAGACGAGAGCGTTTGGGCAAGAAAGACAGAAATTGGTTCTTTCGGAGTAACAGATGCTAAACAAATTGCAGTAAGAAACTTAGAGCTAAAGTATGATGAAGCAACAGGTTACATTGGTACAAATCTAAAAACTGGTGAAACTCTATTAAAGGTTTCTAGCTATGATAAAATCTTTTATATGAGGAAGGATGGTTGCTATAGAGTAATCAATGTTTCTGAAAAAGAGTTTATTGGAACAGATGGAATTTTCTACATAAATTATGCAGAAAAAGAATTACTTCAAAATGTTATCTTTACTGTTATTTATAGAGAAAAAGAATCAAAATTCTACTTTATTAATAGATTCACTATTTCATCCTTTATAACAGGAAAATTATATTCAATCTTACCTCAAGGTAATTATAAACTTGTTAAGTTATCAACATTTCCAAATGCAATAATTACTGCAAAGTATAAGCCTGGATGTGGTTATAGAGTTATGGAAGAAACATTCCGTTTTGCAGATTTCTCAGTTAGAAAGTCTGCTACAACTAGTGGTATGAAGCTTATTACAAAGCAACTTGCTTCCTTAACACTAAGACAAATTAAGGACTCTTCAACTAGTGAGGAAGCTGAGCCAACTCTATTTGATGAAGAATCAAAGGAAGATAATAAATGAACGATTTAAAGAGTAGAATCTTATATGAGGATAACCATTTAATCATAATAAATAAACTTCCTGGAGAGCTTGTGCAGGGAGATGAAACTGGCGATATTACTCTAGCTGATAAGGTTAAAGAGTATTTAAAGATAACTTACAATAAGCCGGGTAACGTTTATCTTGGAATCCCACATCGTTTAGATCGTCCAACTAGTGGTATTGTTGTTTATGCAAAGACTGAGAAGGCTTTAGTTAGATTAAATGAAGCCTTTAAGGGCTCTAGTGTTAAAAAGACATATTGGGCAGTAGTTGATAATATGCCTAAGAAAACAGAGTCAACATTAATTCACTATATTGTAAGAAATAGTGCAAATAATAAGAGCGTTGCTTATCCCAAAGAGATAAAGGGAAGCAAGCTTGCTAAGCTTGATTATCGTTTAATTGGAAGTAGCGATAAATATTATCTAATTGAAATTGCACTTCATACTGGACGCCATCATCAAATTAGAGCACAGCTTGCTGCTATTGGCCTTCATATTAAGGGTGACTTAAAGTATGGCTTCCCACGTTCAAACCCAGATGGTGGAATACACCTTCATGCTAGAAAAATTGTATTTACCCATCCTGTAAAAAAGGAGGAGATTACAATTACTGCACCTCCTCCTCATGATAGTGTTTGGGATTATTTTGCTAAGCTATAAATAGCTTTAATTCTATCGTGGTCGAGAGTCATAAAAGAACCAAGAGTACGCTTGCCATAAAAAGTTGCTTTTGTGGCAAGCTCTTCAAGTTGGTCATCTGTAAGGTTAATACCAAAATCAGAGATTCTAATTGGCATATCGAGACTCTTAAAGAACGCTTCTGTTGTATCAATTGCTCTATTTGCATCTTTGTCTTCATCACCAGTTAATTCAAGGCCAAATACCTCATGACCAAAGAATGCAAAGCGCTTTGGATTTTCTTTATATACATAACGAGCCCAAGTTGACCAAATTGCTGAAAGACCTGCTCCATGAGCAACATCAAACATACCAGATAATTCATGCTCCATTTGATGGCAAGCCCAGTCTCCTCGAGCATCATTACCAAAACCAGTAAAGCCATTGTGTGATACACTAGACGCCCACATGATATTTGCTCTAGCTTCATAGTTTTCTGGTTCTTTTAATGCAATAGGACCATACTTTACCATAGTTCTTAATAGTGCTGTTGCCATATTATCTGTAAAGCAAAGAGTATTACCTTTAATGAAGAAACGTTCCATTGTATGCATCATGATATCAACAACAGCACAAGCTGTTTGGTACTTTGGAAGAGAGTAGGTATACTCTGGATCTAAAAGAGCAAACTTTAGTCTACAATAATCTGTATTACATCCTCTCTTTAATCCACCATCATCGTTAGTAATTACTGAGGAGTCACTCATCTCAGAACCAGCTGCAGCCATGGTAAGAATACAGCCAATACTCATACAAGCTTTAGGAGATGCCTTTTGAGAGTAGAAATCCCATACATCCCCATCGTAAAGACTTCCATAACCAATAGCTTTAGAACTATCAATTACAGAACCACCTCCAATTGCAAGAATAAAATCAATACTTTCATTCTTTACAATTTCAACGCCTTTTCTAACTAAACTAACACGAGGGTTAGGTACTACTCCTCCAAGAGTAAATACCTCAATTTCAGCATTTTCTAGAATATTTATTACACTATTAAGAAGACCATTCTTCTTAATTCTATCTGAACCATAGTGGATGAGAACCTTCTTAGCACCCACTTTTTTAAGTTCGTTTCCAACCTCTTTATATGCATCCTTACCCAATAAAACATGAGTTGGAGTGTAGTAACTTGCTAAAGCCATTCCTGTATCTCCTTATGTGTTTTAATTACTGCTTTTTGCTCTAAACCATTAGCCTTTACTATAAGGCCTTCATTTGCTCTAAGGTGTATAAAATATTTACTTTCCTTAATTACTTCAAGCTTCATAAGTTTATCATAATCAAGAAGTCCTTCATGATAAACTGGGTTGATAGTTAAATATACACATCCTAGAGAAGTCATGTTTTGGAAAAAGTGTGTACCTTGGCTAGGTTCAACTTGGAAGTCAGGTAAACCTGTTTCAATAATAACTCTAGCTCTAGATATATCAGACCAAGCACATGGTATACCTAACCATCTATCAGTTGAACCTAATCTTCCAGCTGCAATTAATATGTAGTCATTTTCTATTTCAGAGTTGAAGTTAGAAAGCTCTTCAGCCATTTCAACAGTTTTTGATTTATCAAATGCATTTGGCTTTATTGTAATAATATCTTTTAACTCTGTTATATAACCATTTCCCATTACCTTTTCAGCATAGATTAAAGCATCATTTTTTTCATAGTCATCAATTTCGATATCACTTTCATCAAATGTGGATGCAATAGGGCGTATTTGAAGAATTGAAAAGTCAGGTTTTTTCTCTCCACTACGCTCCGTATTAACTGCAATTTCTATTTCAACTGGAGCTCCCATACTTCTTGCTCCAAGCTTTAAGATGGTATCAACAACCTCAGCAAGTGGGAACATATCGTACTTTAACATTCCATTAAAGGTAATCATCTTAACGCCTTCAGCAAATGTTGATTCACTAATTGCACCTGTTGAAAGATCTAGTGTTGAAGCAATGTATTTTAAAGATTTTGGCCAAATTGATGCTTCCTTAATATCAAGTAACACTAAGTTATCGATATTAGAAAGAGGATCGAATGGAATGGTTAAATCAAGTGCATAGAAGGTATCTTGAGATGCTGCATTACCATTTAATGATTGTGAAGGTTTTTTAGGTTTTGCTGGACAGAATCTGAAAGCAGATCCATCATCAACAACACTCTTTCCAAAACCGAAAGAGAGCATTCCAACACCATCTTCGCTTGTTTGCCCATCAACAGGGTAGTAATTTAAGCTTCGTGCAACTCCACTAACATTAGGGAACCACCATTTCCCATGTTTAGATCCTGTAACTTGTTGTAATATAACAGCCATTTTTTCTTCTTCAACCATATGGCCTGTTATTTTCATATACTCTCTAGCCCTTTGGAAGAATACTGAAGCATATACAGTCTTTACAGCTTGGCTAAGTTCTAGAAATCTCTTTTCGTCACTACCTTCATTTGAGAGCATACAGGTTTGATAAACACCTGCAAATGGTTCTGAATGGCTATCTTCTAATAGAGAAGAGGACCTTACTGATAGTGGTTGTTTAACAAATTTTAAGAACTCTTTTAGTGCACTCTCTAGTTCTTGAGGAAGGTTTAAAGATAAAAATAGCTTTAATATCTCTATATCATCCTTCTCAACAAGAACACTTACATCTAATTCGTTTTCATTAATAAAGCTATCATAAAGAGAAGTTGAAATAACAACTGTTTTAGGTATTGAAAGATAAATAGATGGAAATTGCTGTTGCACATTATTTGCTTTCATTTCTGCAGCGATAAATGCTAAGCCTCTACCTTTTCCTCCTAAGCTACCATTACCAATTCTGGAGAAGAATGATGTATCATCATAGGTGTCAGGAGAGAACTCTGCAATTACACCTCGTGTACGCTGCATTCTGTAATCACGAATAGTATTAAATACTTCTTCTCTTATTTTTTCGCAATGCTCTTCATCTTTAAATGTCATGTTTTTGATTGTAGTAGCAAGAGTAAATAAACCTTTTGCCCTGAGCCAACGAGAAAAGTCATTTCGCTTTCCATGATAAACTAAAGATGCCGCAGGAACTGTCATGAAGGCATTTTGAAGCTCCTTCATAGTATCAACAGTTTCGATAATCTTTCCTGTTTTAGGATCAATAAAATTAAAAGGTCCAAAGCAATAAAACTTTATAAAGTGCTCTTCTAGTTCTGATAAAAGAGTAGGAGACTGTTTATATAAAAACTCAGATGCAACCTTTAAAGCTTCTTCTTTTTGATTGATATCAGAGGATTGAATAAGAATTGGTACTTCACTGTTATCACTTCTTATTTCACGTGCAAGCTCAAGGCCTGAACCTGTTTTATTTCCTTTATATGGGAAATTAACATCACTAATTATTCCTAAGATATTTTTTCTATATTTATTGTAGTAATAAAGACCTTCTTCTCCTGTCCTTGCGAGTACAATCTTAGGCCTTCCTCTCATTCTTAAAGTTTTACCCCACTCATTGAGAGCCTCTAAAATAGAGTTTCTTGCTTGGTGAATCAAGCAAGTATACATCTTAGGTAGATATGAAGAGATAAATCGTACTGAGTCTTCAATTAAAATAATTACTTGAACGTCGGCTTCATTGGTATCATGTTCAAGATTAAGTGAATCCTCAATTAACTTAACCATTGCTAAGAAAAGCGATGGATTACCTTGCCAATAAAAAAGGTAGTCGATATTTTTCTTATTTTCATCTTTAAGTGTTTTTACTCTTCTATGGTCAGGAGAAGGTGCTAGTACAATAACAGGCATTGTAGGCTTTCTTCTCTTAATCTTTTCTGCAAGCTTTTCAACCCTACCGGTGTGAAAATCTAGCATTGTAATAACAAGGTCGAAAGATAATCTATCTAAAAGTGATAATGCTTCCTCTTCATTGGACGTATGCGTGATTTTAGGAGGATTGCTTAAGCCTAGTGCGGTGTACTCTTTATAAAGTTCTTCTTCTACTCGTCCATCCTCTTCGAGCATGAATCGATCGTAGTCAGAACAAATTAATAAAACGTTATATATATGCCTTCTCATTAAGTTTGAAAAAGGTAGCCAAGTTTGATCGAGATTATACATGGAGTTATTTTATCACAAGTGAGAAAAAACGAATAATATTAATGGAAATTGAATTATTTTGCATTTTTATTAATAAAAAATAATTTAATTACAAATAAAATTTTTTGAAATTTTCAAAATACTAAATTTTTGTTGACAGAATTAAAAAAGTGAATGTACTCTTTAAGTGTCAGAAGGAGAAAAAGCTATGTATGAAATAAACAGCTTTATGGCAGAACTCGAAAAAAAGAATCCAGCTCAGAGTGAATTCATTCAAGCAGTAAGAGAAGTGGTAGAGAGCGTCATCGACACCGTAAATGAAAATCCTGTATATCTAAAAAATAAGATACTTGAAAGAATCACAGAACCTGATAGGGTTATCTCCTTCAAGGTTGAGTGGGAAGATGATAAAGGTGAAATCCAGGTAAATAAAGGTTATAGAGTCCAATTTAACAATGCTATTGGACCATATAAAGGAGGACTTAGATTCCACTCTTCAGTAACACTTGGTTCATTAAAGTTCTTAGGTTTTGAACAAACATTTAAAAACAGTCTTACTACTCTTCCTATGGGTGGTGGTAAGGGTGGTTCTGATTTCTCTCCAAAAGGAAAGAGTGATGCAGAAATCTTACGCTTCTGTCGTTCTTTTATGACTGAGCTTCAAAAATATATCGGACCTGATACAGATGTTCCTGCCGGTGATATTGGAGTAGGTGCAAGAGAAATTGGGTTCTTATATGGCCAATATAAGAGATTACGAGATGAGAATACTGGTGTTTTAACAGGTAAAGGCCTTAACTTTGGTGGTTCTTTAGTACGCCCAGAGGCAACTGGTTTTGGTACAATGTACTTTGCTAATGAGATGCTTAAAACTCATGGTGACTCTTTTGAAGGTAAGAGGGTTGCAATTTCTGGTTTTGGAAATGTTGCGTGGGGTGCTGTAATGAAAGCTTCTCAGCTAGGTGCTAAGGTTGTAACAATTTCTGGTCCTGATGGTTATATTCTTGATGAAGAAGGAATTAATACACCTGAAAAGTGGGCATATATGCTTCAGCTTAGAGCAAGTAATAATGATGTTGTAAGACCATATGCAGAAAAGTTTGGTGCTAAGTTTATTCCTGGTAGAAAGCCATGGGAAGTAAAAGTTGATATGGCTTTCCCTTGTGCAATTCAGAATGAATTGAACTTAGATGATGCTAAAGCACTTGTAGCAAATGGTGTTAAGTATGTAGTCGAAACTTCAAATATGGGTGTTACTGCTGATGCAGCTACATTCCTAATAAAATCAAGAATTCCATTTGCACCAGGTAAGGCTGCAAACGCAGGTGGTGTTGCTGTTTCAGGACTCGAGATGAGCCAAAATGCTCAACATCTTTCTTGGAGAGCAGAAGAGGTAGATGAAAAGTTAAAGCACATAATGTCATCAATTCATAACTCTTGTGTTAAAGAGGGTAGAGAAGACGATGGTTATATTAACTATGTTAAAGGTGCTAATATCGCAGGATTCAAAAAGGTTGCTGATGCAATGTGTCAGTTAGGCTATTGAAATATTTTCTTCCTTGTGTTTTTCCTGCAGTCTTTCAAGGGGCTGCAGGATTTTTATCTTTTATCATTATCAATTCTTTTTAATGCAAATATTGAAAGAATACCGAAGATTACAACAAATAATATTAAAACAAACCAGCAATCCATTAAGTTATCAAATGTTGATTCATAAGCAACATTAAAGTTACTCTCTGCTGTTTTTAACATAAATTCATCAACTTTGTTTTCTCTTTCTAATGTTTCAATAAATAGTTTTACAGGTTGCTTCCCTTCATATTCATAATTTTGAAGCTTTATTATTTGTTTCCAAATCGATGTCATTGGAAGAGCATTATAGTTTCCAAGTGCACAAATAGCACACATACCCCATCTCGCAATTGTAAAGTAAGAAATTACTTCTGTAGTTTGAGTAAGTGCAAATACTCCACCAGAGAAAAGAAGCTCAAATATTAATAGAAATGGCATAATTGTCATAGCAGATGTAGTATTCTTTGCAATACAAGAAATAAACAGAGACATGATATCAGCTGAATATGTTATTAAGAAGAAAGATAGTGTGATATCAATGTAAAAGAAAGGTGTAATTATTCCCTCTTGTGGTAAATGAATTCTCGTAATTTTGCACACTGTTAAAGTAATTATTGCTTGTATTAAACATAAAAAAGCTTGGTAAATAATATGAGCTGTAATATAAGATGTAAGCTTCATACCCGCTCTATGTTCTCTTTTTACTATTTGTCTTTCACGACATACTGCTTGAATTGAGTTAAAAAAGCCATTCCAAATACAAACACAGGTAAGTGCAAGAGAGCCTTTTAAGGTACCTTCCATATTTACAAAGACATCTTTACCAACAGCAAAAGAAACTAAGCCAGCAATTAATGCTGCCATAGGTAACATCTTCCAATCATCCATATAAATAAACATTCTGAAAAACTTTCCTAAATAGATTGGAATTTGTCTAAAGTATCCCCTTCTATCGTTATGCATTTACTATCTCCCCATATTTTTCGATTAATTCATCAGCTAATCCTTCCCCACCTTCTTCTTTTCTATTAATCATTCTAACCATCTGTTCAAGATTATTTGTACCAAAGAATGATTTGGCTTTTTCTATTTCACCATAGAATACAAGACGACCTGTACGTTCTTCATCCTTTGCAAGTATTATTACATCGTCAAAAAGGTCTGCAACACGATCAGGAGAGTGGGTGATTACAATTACAATTTTTCCTTCTCTTGAAATATCATGAAGCCTTTTCATTAAGTCCCTTGCAAGTACTCCATCAAGACCTGAATCTGGTTCATCTAAAATAAATAAATAAGGATCTGAGATAAATTCTGTTGCAATTGAGATTCTTTTTTTCTGTCCTCCAGATTGCTTGCTTACCATATTGTTTTGCACAGCTGTAAGACCAAAAATATTTAATACATCCTTTATTTTATTATTTTTAGTTTCTTTATTTATTGATAAAGGAAGTTTAAGATTTGCATAATCAGATACTGTTTTTAATACAGAATCGTTGTACCTTATTAAATCTTGTTGGGGTACAAAACCAATATCATACTTAATTGATTCATAATCTTTATAAATATTTTTACCGTTTAATGTTATTGTTGCATTTGCTTTTTCATATCCAGTTACAGCATTTAAGAATGTTGTCTTTCCTGCACCTGAGCCACCAAGTAGAAGAACCATTCGTCCTGGAAGAATATTCATATGGATATCACGTAGTAATACTTTATTTCCAGAGAGTGATTTAACAACTCTTTCTTTTATATTGATAGATAAACCTTTTTCAGAATATTTTATTTCCTTATTTGTAACATTTGCAGCTTTAACAATACGATCTTGTATTGTGCTATTAGGCATAAATTTATTGCTTAATCCCCAAATTAATATGGCTGGAATATCTAAAATAAATAAAATTACCCACCATTTTCTTCTGTTAAAGATATCACAAAGACTTGAATATATTTTTATTTGATAAAGAAGTTCTGTTATTCCAACTGCATAGGATAATAATTCAAGACTATATTTAACCGGTCCATTTATTTTTAATACTTCTATCAGAATCAATAAAGAAACTGAAAAAAAAGTATTAATTAAATTGATAATAAACCAAATTTTTCCTGTATCTTTTCTATCAGCGCAAATTGAAATTATATAAACTTTATAAATCGGGATTAACGCATAATACTTTTTTGAACCACATTTTTCAAAAACTTTCCATAATCCAATGGTAATTAAAATATTAGAAATCGTATTTATTAAAATACTGAGGTTTGAATTCATAAATAAAATAATAAAAAAATAGAAAACAATTGTCTATGAATTAATTATTAAACTATTTTAACATAATGAAATCTGTTATTACGCATTAGTAGTCGGAAATATCCAAAAGACAAAAACGAAATTGTTTAAGGCTGTTTTTCATGGACTTAATCTTGAAATGCTCAAACTACTGAGTTATTATTTTAATTGGCTTAGGGGGACTTAAGCCGATTAATTAATCTTATCTGCGGGTAACCGCAAATCCAAATGCAAATGGAGAAAACAATGGCAAAAAAGTTCGTTACTATTGATGGTAACACCGCTGCTGCTCATATCGCTTATGCATTCAGCGATGTTGCAGCTATCTACCCAATCACACCTTCATCACCAATGGCTGAATATTCAGAACAGTGGGCTTCAATGGGAAGAGAAAATCTCTGGGGTAGAAAGGTTGACGTTATGGAGATGCAGTCAGAAGCTGGTGCTGCAGGTGCAGTACACGGTTCTCTCGTAGCTGGCGCTCTTACAACAACATTTACAGCATCACAGGGTCTCTTACTCATGATCCCTAATATGTACAAGATTGCAGGTGAAATGATTCCTTGTGTATTCCACGTATCAGCTCGTTCACTTGCTGCACAGTCACTTTCTATCTTCGGTGACCATTCAGACGTAATGGCATGCCGCCAGACAGGTTTTGCAATGACTTGTGCATCTTCTATCCAGGAAACAATGGATATGGCACTTGTTGCTCACCTCTCAACTCTTAAAGCAGAAGTTCCATTCCTTAACTTCTTTGATGGATTCAGAACATCTCACGAAATCCAGAAGGTAGAAGAGATTTCTTACGAAGATATTAAGACTCTTGTTGATGAAAAACTCATCGCAAAGTTCCGCTCACGCGCTCAGCGCCCAGAGCACCCAATGATTCACGTTGCAGCTCAGAACGAAGACGTATACTTCCAGGGTCGTGAATCTTCTAACAAGTACTATGATGCAGTTCCAGGTATCGTACAGGAGTACATGGACAAGGTAGCTACTATCACAGGTAGACAGTATCACCTCTTCGACTATGTTGGTGCTCCAGATGCAACAGATGTTGTTATCGTTATGGGTTCTGCAGCAGACACATTCGAGTGGGCTGTTAAGTACATCAACGCTAGAGGTGGTAAGGTTGGTCTTATTAAGGTTAGACTCTATCGCCCATTCAGCGCAGAAGCATTTGTTAACGCTATCCCAGCTTCAGTTGAAAGAATTGCAGTTATGGATAGAACTAAGGAACCAGGCTCACTTGGTGAACCACTTTACCTCGATGTTGTTGCAGCT
>JAQYFM010000141.1 GCA_028723145.1 Spirochaetales bacterium
AATAAGTAGTGAAATTACTAGAAAGCTATTTCTAGCTAATCTTGTCATCATTTCGTTAGCAATTGCAGTTGCTGAGAAACCAGAATAGATGATTCCAAAAATACCAATAATAATAAAGATAATTGGTACAAGGTTATCTAAGACAAAGGTCTTAATATTTGTCTTTTTCATTTAGTTGCCTCCGTCTTTCTTGTGAGTGCGTAAAGAATCATACCGTTAGATACGATAATTCTGATTACTTCACTCATATCTGTGTGTACTAGTGAGTTCATTACAGATGGAGTCATTGTTACAATTCCCTGATAAAGTAATGTACCAATAATTACATTTGAAATTGTTGCTTTATTTACTGAAGCTCCACCAATAAGAATTGCTGATACAGCAGGAAGTGCCATGTAGAATGGTCCCATGTATAGCTGTATAAATCCAAATGCCTGCTGGTATGCTAAAATACCAATTGCACCTAAAACAGTTGACATAATAACTGATAATGTTCTAGTTGCATCAACATTAATACCTGATGCTCTAGCAAATATTGGGTTAGAACCAACAGCTGTCATTGCTGTTCCTTTTTTAGTGTGTAAGAAAGCCCACATTAAAAATGCAAATAATGCAAAGAAAAGTAAGGAACCTGTTGGAATTACTAGATTACCAATTTTGATTTGTAAAAAGTCAGTTAAGATGTGTAAGTAGTAGCCCTCTGTAGAAATAGTTGTTCTTAATCCTGTTCCCTTATAACCCCATACCATTTGTGGGTTGTTATATGGAAGTAAGAGCCACATCATACACATAAATGATACAATTGCATAACCAACATAGGTTGCAATCATCATTTCACCACCCTTTACTTTGTTTAATAATACTCCGTATGCCCAACCAAAGATTATTCCAAAGAATGATGCAATAAGTACTGCCATTACAAATGATAATGGACCAGTAAAACCAAGCTGCATGGAAATAGTACCACCAAGAAGTCCTGCAATAATACCAACTGGTAGGCCGAAGTTAAGACCACAGCCAGAGTGAATCATTGGAACCATTGCAAGTACCATAATACTATTCATACCAAATCTCTGAAGTACATCAGAAATACTTTGTGTAATACTTACACCACCAAGAGGTGCAATTACAAAGAGCATTATTAAGAAAAGAGCAATAATTAATCTTGGCCATCCAAAGGAAGCGATGAAATTATTTACAATGCTCTTTACACTTTTTTCATTTGTTTCGCTCATCGCTCTTCTCCTTTCTCAACCATTTCGTGAGCTCCAACCATAAGATAGCCAAACTCTTCACTTGATGCAGAAGCTGGAAGAATACCCGCAACTTTACCATCTGTGATAATAGCAATTCTATCGCAAGTAGTTCTTAACTCTTCAAGTTCAGAAGATACCATAATAATTGTTGTACCTGCTTCTCTATTGTATTTTCTTAATGCCTCCAATACTAAGGCTTTAGCACCAACATCTATTCCTCTTGTTGGTTCGCTAACCATTAGTAGTTTTGGCTCAAGTGCAAATGCTTTAGCAAGACAAATCTTTTGCTGGTTACCACCACTTAAAGCCTTTGCCTTTTGTTTTGAGCTAGTACACTTAATTTTAAGTTCATCAATGTATTTTTGAGTAACTTCTTCAATTGCCTTTTGGTCTCTCCACTTTACAAGTCCACCAAGATATTTTTTTAAGTATTTATCTTGGGCTTGCATTGCAGTAAAAGAAACGTTCCATTCAAGTGATTCATCTAATAATAGACCAACACCTCTTCTATCCTCAGATACAAAGGCTAAACCCTTCTTTAAGCAATTAGATGGATCGTTAAGATTGATTTCTTCATTATCGAAAACAACTTTACCACCAGCTTGATAAAGGCCCATGATACCATTTGGAATACCTAGTTTACCTTGTCCTGCTAAACCTCCAATACCGAGGATTTCCCCTTTCTTTACTGATAAATTAACATTATGAACAAATTCACCTGGCATATTAACCCATAATGATTGGATATTCATGATTTCAGGAGCATCAATTACTCTATCTGTCTTTTCACCACTAAGGCCTTTTACTTCACGACCAACCATTGCTTTTGTGATTTCTTTTACGTTGGTCTTATCTTTATCAAGCTCACTGATGATACAACCATCTCTCATGACAAGAATCTTGTCACAAACTTCCATTATTTCACCTAAACGGTGAGTAATGAAGATAATTGAAATACCTGACGCTGCAAGTTTTTTCATTGTAACAAGAAGAGTTTCTGCTTCTTTTTCAGTTAATACAGCAGTTGGTTCATCGAGTATTAAAAGCTTCATATTCTTTCTAGAAAGTTCACGAGAAATCTCAGTAAACTGCTTATGACCAACAGGCATCTCGCTGACAACCATCTCTGGAGATAATTCAACACCGAGTCTGTTAATTGCTTCTACAGCTGTTTTTCTCATGTCTTTTCTGTCTAAAGTATTCATTCTAGAACCAAAGACTTCTGTAAGGACATTGTATTTTTCACTTTCTCTATTTAAAACAATGTTTTCAGTTGCTGTGAAATCAGGTAGTAGAGAAAACTCTTGGTGAACCATACCAATACCTGCAGCAAGAGCATCAAAAGGAGATGAGAAATTTACTTTTTGTCCATCAAGCAAGATATCACCACTATAACCACCAGTTTCACTGATATCTTTCATACCAAATAGAATCTTCATCAATGTACTTTTGCCAGCACCATTTTCACCGACAAGACCTAAGATTTGACCTTTTTCAAGTGTAAAATTGATATCTTTAAGAACTACATTGCCGAAGAAATCTTTTTTTATCCCTCGTGCTTCAAGGAGCATGGGAGTTTCTTTCATATTTTCTTCCTCTTTATATTTTGGTCTCATGTTCTTAGATAATTTTTATCCAAGAACATCAAACCGGAGAGACATGCTCTCCGGATAAATGATAAAGCTAATTTTACTACTTAATTGTGAAGTACTTTTCTGGAACTTCAACATCAGCGTTACCCATGTAGCCTTTACCACCCATGATATATGTATCCTGGTAGATAAGAACTGCATTCTTAGATCTAACGCCTGTTGTAGCATTTGTATAGAATGAACCATTCCACTTAGCACCTGGTGTAAACTTGTTGTAAGCTTTCCAAAGGTCGTTAAGGTTAGTTGGCTGGCTTTCACCCTTAATACAGTTAATAGCGTGCTGGCCAAGAGCAGCAGACTGTGTATAACCATATGAGTAAGCCCATGTACCAAATCTATTAGCACCACCCTTTTCTGTGATAGCTGCTTCAACCTTGTTAAGGATAGCTGTAAAGTTACCCTGCTCTGCTGTGAGGTCAAGACCAAGAGCACCAGGATAACCCATGAGAGGTGATGGAAGGTCAGCTTCGATGAAGTAACCACCATACTGTAAAAGCTGCTTGAGGAGAGGTTCTGTGTGTGCATCGTTTGTACAGAAGAATGCTGAATTCTTACCATACTGTTCAATCCAAGCTGGAACTTTCTCGAGAATGTACTGTTGTGCACCTGCAACACCTACATCTGATGTTGGGTCTGGAGCAGTTTCGAGAATGAACTTCATTCCAAATTCTTCACAAGCTGCTCTCATGATTGCAACACGGCGGCTCATTGTCTCGTAAGACATGTGTCTTGGGAATGAGATATGAACAAATGTATCACATCCAAGTTCATGTGCTGTTCTGATAATTAAGTAACCACGTGCTACGAAGTCGTTATTACAAACAAGGTCAGCTGTAGAACTAATTACTGGGATATCTTCATGTGATTCACCAGCGAAGCAAAGAATGTCAGGTCTCTTCTCTTTGATCTGGCGGAAAGCTTCAGTTGTACCTGGAACTGCCTGGTTTACGATAACAGCCTTCATTAATGGATCATCTGCAAGACCAACAATTACTGCGATTGTTGTTTCCTGCTCGTCCATGAAGTTGTCAGGGTATGTAACGTGCTGAATCATGCCACCATCTTTTACAGCGCCATATTCTGCAATAAGTGCTTCTGCACCTCTGAGGTCATCTTCACTCTGTGATACTGTACCTGTAACGATACCAACATGGAATGTATCTGAAGCTGGAGCAGCCTCTTCCTTTGCACCGTTAGCAAATACACAAGAAAGAGCGAGAAGCATTACTAAAAGAGCAACAGAAATCTTTTTCATTGTCTCTCTCCTTTGTTATTAAATATGCTAACCATATTACGTATAAAAATGCATTTCATCAATATTTTTTCAATAATATTTTTATATAAGATATATAATTCTTAAACCTATATTAAATTATTTATAGTGTTTATATCATTACATAATAAAAACAATAATGTAATATTATTAACAATATTTTTAAATAATAACATAATTTAAAATAAACACTTTAATTCTAAAAACTGATTTAAAGTAAATGGTTGATTTTTTGTTAAAAATAAATATTTACTATTTATTGTATTTTATTTTAACAAATTATTGTAATAAAAAAGAGAATAAAATCGATTTGCTTTTTTCTTTTGTTGGTGATATATTTTAATTAGTCAAAGACAAATGCCGAGCAAGGTTTGCCCTTGCCCGGTTTGTTTTATGGCAAATATCATAGGAAAAATTAAGGATGATTTTTTTATGAAAATTGAAACAATGCTTAAAAGCGATAGAAAGTTCACAAAGGCTGAACTTCAAGCATTAACTCCAGATGCTTTTATTGAATATGATAAGGCAATTAAAAAAATCGATAGTGAAGATATGCTTAATGTAAAAGAAATATCTGATCAATTGATTCAAGAAAGAGAAGATAGTGTTTGGGGTAGATATGTTTCTGGCTCGATTTCTATGATTCGTCGTCCACATGAAGATAATATCAACATGCAAAACCTTCTTGTCTCATTCTATGAGATTCATAACTGGGCAGTTGTTAAGTTCCTCTGTGATAAGATTCTTGCTTTAAACGAAAATAAATTTGCACTACGTGCTCTTGCTGACTGCTACGAAGAGACAGGTCATGACAATGATAAGTGGCCTATTTATGTTCGTTTAGTAAAAATTGATTTTGAGGAGAGAAAACTTACAAAAAAGCTTGCTGATCACTACATGGAAATTGGTGATCAGGAGAATGCTATTCTCTATTATCGCCGCTCATTAATGAGATTTATCAGTGCAAAAGAGCTTGATAACATCAGAACAATTTGGTCAATTTTATTAAATAATAGCTGTGAGGATTTTGGCTACTATTTAGGTGTAGCTGAAAAAGCTTCCCTTCAGATTTCTCATAGCTTTGCAACAGAGCTTCTCAATGACCTTTTAAAGATGGTATCAAATGATATTAATAGAAGTATTGCTGTATTAAAGAAGGAAATTGAGCTTGATAAGGATAATATTGATGCACAGAGTGCATTAATACTTGCATTCCAGAAGAAGTATTCAACTTCAACTAGATTAAAGCAGTGCATTAAGAGATCTGGATTAAAGAGTGGTAGTCCTGATTTTAGTAAAGCTATTGATGCTTTTGAAACAGATATTGCATTTGATAACGGTTCATTTGTTTATCAACAATCACTTGATAGACTTGGTGTAATTAAGGCTATTAGTGAAAAAGAAGTTGTTATCAACTTTGGTAAGAGCGAAGTAAAGATGAGTGCTGATATGGCATTTAGAGCTCTTACTCCACTTGCTAAATCAAATATTAGAGTTTTAAGAGCTGTTGTACCTCAGAAACTTGCTGCTAAAGTTAAGGCTGACACAAGATGGGCATTAATGACTATTATGGAAAGCCATAATAGTAAGTGTTCTTTAAAAGAGATGAAGAGTGATCTTTGTCCTAAGGTATTAACTGAAAAAGAATGGAACGAATTTAAGAAGGATGCTAAGAAGGTATTAATGGAGGATCCATATTTCTCTGTTGTTATTGGAGAAAACGAAACCTATACTCTTCGCTCTACTCCAATTACTCCTGAAGAGAAAAAGCTCATGCTCTTTAAAGGTGAAAATGATTTCTATGGTAAAGTTAAGCACCTCAGAGACTTTGTTAATGAAAACTATGATACAGAGTCAGACAGCTTTGCTGAGATGATAAGATTTTTCAACTTTACCTTAAAGAGTAGAAAGAATGGTGTTAATGATGAAGTTGTATCATCATACCTTCTTTTATCAATTCTTCGTTCTCACGATCATATTTCAACTGCTACAGTTGATGATCCTGTTGAATTTGCAACACTCTATAAGTCTATTACAGATAAGGTTGCTTTATTTAATAAGATTAATAATGCTGAGTTAAAGAAAGCTTTCCTTGATAATGTAATTGATACAGATAAGTCTTGGGCTGATATCCTCAAAAAATGCTTCCCATATTATACTTATTCATATATCCCAGAAAGACTTAGATCATTAGGTCAAACTAAAGTTTATATTGAAATCCTGCGTGAGAGTATTGAAAACTATAAGGATATGGCTGACGTACTGCTTTGGAACTTAAAGAATGCCTCAGAAAAAGAATGGGAAAAAGCAGGTGTTAGTGAGGAAACAAGAATCATTACCCTACTCTTACTCTTAGATTACACAGCTAGCTGCGTAGAGCTTAAGAAAGATGTTACTGAAAATAAGAAGCGTAATGCTCTTATTGAGCAAGTACTTTTCACAGAAAAGAAAATTTATGATGCAATCGAGATGGGTACTCAAGAACTTGCAACTAAGATTTATTCTATTATTGCAAATGATAAGAATATCGATCCAGGTAAAAAAGTTAGCATCAAGTATATTATCAGTGAAAAGTATCCAGATTTCAGATTCTTCGATGATGAAGCTCCAGTTCAGAGCAATAATTTAATTCCTACAGGATTCTTATGTACTAAGAAGTGCTTAGATGAAAAGCTTAAGGAAAAAGATCATATTGAACACGTTGAGCTTCTTGAGGTTGCAGATGAAATTGCTGATGCAAGAGCACTAGGAGACTTAAGAGAGAATGCTGAGTATCAATATGGAAAAGATAAGCAGAAGAACTTAAATGCTAGGCTAAGAACTCTATCTGAAGAAATTGAGAAAGCTCAAGTTATCACACCTGATAAAGTTGATCCTTCAAAGATTTCTTTTGGAACTAAGGTAAAGATGATGGATAATCTTCAAAATAAAGAAATTACCTACACTATCTTAGGTCAGTGGGAAAGTGATCCAGATAGATATATTCTTAACTTCAAGACTCCACTTGGAATGAGTCTGCTTAATAAGGTTGTTGGTGATGAACTTAAATTTGAAATCAACGGCACTAAGTATGACTACACAATTTTATCAATCGAAGTTGCAGACTTCTAATTAATAATTGGGACCAGATTTAATTATTTGGTCCCTTCCTTTTTAATAGGGTTAGAAATGGAACTTTAAATAAAATATAAGAGCAGAGAGTAATTATTAATAACCCAACACCAATTAAGGCTGTTAT
This sequence comes from Spirochaetales bacterium, assembly GCA_028723145.1. Lineage (GTDB taxonomy): Bacteria > Spirochaetota > Spirochaetia > Sphaerochaetales > Sphaerochaetaceae > Bullifex. The sequence continues at coordinate 7,420 of JAQYFM010000141.1, forward strand.
TAAAAATGTTTTCACATTCGATCCCATTTGATAATAGTTTAAATTTAACAATTTGAGACTTAAACAAGAAATAATTAATGGAATATTTGCAATAAAAGACCTTAGTAATTCTTTAGAAAGTTTTAATACTTTTAATCCCTTTAACTTGGTAATATACAAAGTTAATGAAATTATTACAGAAGAAAGAAGAGCAAGTGAAATACTCTCAGCTCCAAAATCTAGCTTTATAAAAAGAATCATAAAAAACACATCTAATATAGCTTGTGTTAACGATACTATAACAGGATAGCGATAGTCTCCTTTACTATAACAATATCTACTAAGCATTGAGGAAAATGCTAATGGTATCATAGAAAATAAATACCACTTTAAAACTTTTGATGTATTTATTGTATCTATATATGTAAACTCACCTTTTTGTAGTACTGCTGAAATACACTCTTTTGATAGCGTTAATAATATTATTGCACTTGGTAAAAGTAATAAAAATAGATAAGAAAGTGCAGTTGATAAATAATTTATTTTCTTTTCATTATCTTTTTCTGAAGAAAGTAGAGGAAAGAAAACACTACTAATTGAGCTAAAGAATATTCCATAGGGCGTTTGATAAAAAATAATAGAATTTGTAATAGCACTTACTGCACCTCTTTCAAGGGTAGATGCAAGATAAAATGA
>JAQYFM010000142.1 GCA_028723145.1 Spirochaetales bacterium
AAGAAGTTTAGTGTTGTAAATGATACTGTAGCTACATTGCTTGCAACTAAAGCTGGTTGTTCTGATCCAGCTTCAGGTTATGTAGGTTTTATTCTTGGTACTGGTACTAATACTGCATATACAGAGAATAATGCTCTTATAACAAAGCTTGGTAATTTAAAAGATGGTAAGCAGATTATCAACGTTGAGTCTGGCAACTATGATTTAGCTCTTGGTGATTTTGATAAAGAATACTTTGCTACTACAAAGAATGCTAATGCATATCACTTTGAAAAAATGATTAGTGGAGCATACCTTGGTGGCTTTGCAACATTTGTAATTAAGAAAGCAATTGAAGAAGGTATTTTTTCAAAGCAGTTTGCTGAGCGCTTTAATGCAATTGAAGGTGGACTTACAACAACTACTATGTCTTTCTACCTTGAAAAGTGCCATAACATGGATTATGACCTTGTTAAGTGTGTTGAAGGTAATGAAGAAGATGCATTAAATCTTTGGCTTGTAATTCGTGCAGTTATTGAAAGAGCTGCTAAACTAACAGCTGTTAACCTTTCTTCTGCTGTACTTAAAACTGATGCAGGTAAAAATCCTAGATACCCTGTTATTATCAATGCTGATGGAACAACCTTCTATAAGACAGAGTTCTTAAAGAAGTATACAGAAATCTATCTCCATGAGTTCTTAGAGAAGAAGCATGGTAGATTTATCAAGATGGTTAGAATTGATGATAGCCCAGTTCTTGGTGCTGCGATTGCAGGTCTTTCTGTTTGATAATGATTATAAAGGCTTGAGTTGATGCTCAAGCCTTTAATGTTGTATTGAAAAAAATATTATTTTACTAAATTAAATAACTTTACGTTATCAACTTCATTATCTTCTAATCTTATTTGATTTGTGTTTAATATCTTGAAAATATATTCTCCTTCAAATGGTTGTTCAGGAATATTACAAATCAAGTTGTTACCTTCTATTTTAAAGTCAGTACAATTCCATTTCATTTTTTCATCACCAGACCAAGAATACTCAGTTTCTAGGTAGTTTGAATAATATTTATAAGAAATTTGATCTTTTTCAATTACTAATAAACCTGCAGTTGATGGATTTGCAAACCAAAATTGATGACCTATAAAGGAATCAATTTTTGATGTATCAGAAATTGATGAGAGTGTTACTTTCGCTGTTGTCTTAATTACAATTTCATTTAATTTCCCTTCTGATTTAATAGAGTATCCTGATTCAGAAAATTGTAATTCAATACTTAATTCATCACTTGATGTTATTTTTATGCTTTCTTCATCTTTTGTTATTGTGATGTCTTCAAATGTTCCTGAATAAACATTAAACCCTGAATCTGCTTTTGGTTCGGATAATACCCATTCTAATGATTTTTCGTCTTCGCTGATAATTAAAGATAGAATACCTTTTTCTCCGATTGTCCTTGATTCTGGAGAAAGATCAATAGTGAAAGTTTTTCCCTTAAATTCAGTTTTTGTAGCTGGTGCTTCTGGTATTCCATTATTACATGAAAAGAGGATGAATAGTGATAAAATAGAAACAACAATAATTAAAGATTTCCTCATAACTTTCTCCTTTTGTTTTTGGGATAACAAAATTATAACATTGAGATAGAAAAAGTATAAAGAATTATTTTTAATAATTTATTGTATGGTAACTAAATGAAAAACTCCTAGGTATTTTTTTCCTAGGAGCTATTGTTTTTAACATCTTTCTATTAAAGATCTTTGATACTTTAATATTTCATCGTGTAGAGCTTCATTTTTACCTTTAATATCAACTAAAACACGAAGAACAGGTTCGGTTCCACTAGGTCTCATCCACATATAACCAATTGATTGCCCATTGAAATCAACAAACTGAACCTTGAGTCCACCTTTTGCAAGAGGACTTCTAAAGTCTGGACCTATTCCTTCTCTTTCCACAGTTCCTTCTGTTTGAAGTACTCGATAAAATGAGCATGCTGGAATTTTACCTTTCATTTCTTTATCAAAGGTATCTTGTAAGAGTTTTTCATAATTGAGTTTTATTTGTGCCCAATCCTTACTCTTAACCTGCATTTTAGCAAGAGTAGAGAATGCTCCTGTTGTAGTATATTGAGGAAGTGCATCGAGCAGAGCATCTAATGATATTTCCTCAGATGATTTACCTAGCTTTTCAAGAATGTAGTCAAATAATGATTTATCAGATAGCAGTTTTAAGAAGGTAAATGCAGTATTAAGAGGGTCTCTAACGCTTGCAGGCTTAGTAATGTTACCACCATTACTACCTTCACCTAATACTTTAACAGTATAACCTTTGTCAACTAATTCTTGTCCAAGGTTTACTACATTTGCCTCCCCAACTTCAGCTCTGAAAACTTTAGCTCCAAAGGTACTAGCTATTTTATCAATTCTTTCACTAGTTGGACCATTTACAGCGACAGCAATGTTTGTAATACCCTTCTTAGCAAGAGAAGCAACTTCAATTGTAACAACCAGTGCAAATACTTCTTGTGCCTCTAAGATTCTACCTTTTCCTTCTCTTGTAATATATACAAAGTTACCTCTATCACCGTCGTTATCAGGAGTATATCCGAGAGTATAACTTGGGTCTTCACTATGCATTTTTTCTAGATATTGCATTACAGGAATTAAGTTTTCACCCTCTGGAACAATAGCATGTTTAACATCACCAACCACATCATTAATAGCTGAAAATTTAATACCCATTTCCTTAAAAAGTGTTCTATCAATACTTGCAGCTCTAGCAGATCCATTGAAGTCTGCTACAATGCCTACATCAGTTTTGAAATCACTTGGTAAATCTGCAGTTTTTAATACAAATGAGCGATAGAACTCGAGAGCTGAATATTTCTCTTTTTCAAGATTTACTAAACACTCATTACGTTTTTCTTGTGGACAGCTACTTATTAATTCCTTTGCTTTCTCTACAACATCAGGAGATGAAATCATTCTTCTTAGAATTGAAATAATTTCTTCTGCCTCTGGTTTTGAGAAAACTCCACCTTTATAGCCAAACTTAAAACCATTATGACCAATAGGGTTGTGTGATGCTGAAATGTAATAAAAGTAATCGTAGTTGTGTGATTGTGCCATTATTTCAGGAGCGGCAGAAATATAAAGGTATTTTACATCCTGACCAAGTGAAATAAGTGCTTTAATTGTTAAAAGTGAAAGTGCATAACCAGTAGGTCTAGCATCTTGTCCTACAATTACACTTTTACCTTTTGCTTTAATAAATTCATCAAATGCTCTAGCAATAGTAACAACTATTACTTTATCTTCGTCACAGATTGTCCTTACTGGATCTTCTTCATTTCCACTAGAGGCAAAAACTGCTCTTAAGCCTGATGCCGATAAAATATAGTGATTAAGTCGCTCTTTGACTAAATCGCAATTTGTATTAATTTGTGAAATTGATTTATGTAACATGGTTTCATTATATCAGATTGAAGTTCTAAAATAAAACTAATAATATTCATAATATGAAAAAGAGAGCTTTAGTTCTTCAAGATTTTACAGCATATACAAAGGCTAGTATTAATATTTCACTTCCTGTATTAGAGTCCTTAGATATTGATACAGCTGTCTTACCTTTATCATTACTTGCAACTCAAAGTGATGGTTTTGATAATTTCTTTATTAAGGACTTACAAAAGGAATGTGAAATAATATTTGAAAACTTTAAAAAAAATAATTTTTCCTTTGATGCAATTTATAGTGGGTACTTATCATCATTTGAACAATATAATTTAGCTAAACAAATTTTTTCAACTTACAATTGTACTATTCTTGTTGACCCAGTACTTGGAGATGATGGAAAGCTTTATCAAGGTTTTGATGAAAGTAATATTCTATACATGAAGGATTTAATAAAAAAAGCAAATATTATTACTCCTAATATGACCGAATCTTGTTTAATTACAAATTATCCTTTTAAAGGTATTTTTTCCATTGAAGATATTAAAGTTATTATTGATAGAATAAGTGATTTAACTAGTAGCCTAGTCGTTTTAACATCTGTTTGTTTAGAGAGTGGTAAATTAGCAAATATTGTATATGATCGTAAAAGTATAAAAATTAATAGCTTTGAAAAAATCAATGCTTCATACCCTGGTTCTGGAGATTTATTTGCCTCTCTTTTACTTGGATTTTATTTAAATGGTTATGATATTTTCCAAGCAACAGAGAAGGCAGGATTATTAACAACATCTTGCATAAATTACACCTTTTTAAGTGGTAGAGAAAGAAGGCTTGGTATAGATATAATTAATGCACTAAGAGGTATAAAGTGAAGGTATTAGTTGTTGCATCAGATAGTGCTGAAAACGCATTGTTTAATGAAGAAATATTTATAAAAGTAGTATCAGGTGTTGGAAAGGAAAATGCTTTAGCTGCAACACTTTTAAATGATTGCGATGATGTTAAGTTAATCATTAACGTTGGAACATGTGGTGCAAAAAAGGGTAGTGCTGATATTGGTGATGTACTACTTTGTTCAAAAGTAATTAATAAAGATGCTGATTTAACTCAGTTCCATCTTCCTCCATTTACTACATTAGATGATAAAAGAGGTATTATGGGACCACTTAATATTAATAGTGAAGGTGTAGTAATTGCTTCTTCTGATACCTTTAGTTCAAATGCTATTGATGAAGCACAACTATATGATATGGAAGCTTATGGAGTTGCTTTAGCTGCTAAAAAGCTAAATAAAAAAGTATTAATTATTAAGGGGGTAAGTGATATTGTTGGCGAAAACGTTAAGCTAAAGGATTACAAAAAGGTATTAAAAGAGCTTGCTATCAGCATCCATGAAAAGGCCTTAGCTGAAGTTAGTAGGGC
>JAQYFM010000143.1 GCA_028723145.1 Spirochaetales bacterium
GAGATGAGAGTCAGCACCCATTCGGAACACATGGGTACTCTGGCGGAACCTGGATCAGGCTTTGAAGTTTCATATGAGAACTGGAAGCAAACCAGGGTTAAACCGGAAGCTGCAATCCTTTAGGGTGGCGGTAGTTCACTATTAAAAATTAAGAGTGATAATAGTTTGTAAACAATATGTATTTTGAATATCAGTTTAATCATTCTTATATTATGAAAGTGAATATAAAATAAGAATATTTAATAGATTTTTTAGATATAGATATTCCTTGTTGGTAAGGGATAGAAAGAAAATATAATGCATAAAAAATAAATAATGCTTTGTTAATTATATTGAAAACAATGTTTGCCATGATATAATGAAGAAAATAAAACTCAATTTGGAGGTATAATATGGATATCCAGGAATTGAACAAGATTAGTCCACTTCGCGTCTTTGACGAGGCAATTAATGGAGGCCTTGGTAAGGGCAATATGGGCGTTATAGTATCACGTCACGGTGTAGGTAAGACAGCATGTCTTGTACATCTTGCTACAGATAAACTTCTTAGAGGTGAAAACGTAATCCACGTTTCATTCTCAGGAAACGTAGAACATGTAATGAACTGGTATAAAGAGGTTTTCAGAGAAATTTCTGAGGTCCAGAGCTTAGATGATGCTCATAATGTTTATTCAAGCATTTTATCTAATCGCGTTGTAATGAACTTTTCTCAGAACCAGGTATCAATTGAAAAAGTTTTAAAGTCTCTTAAGTCTTTAATTGAGCAGGGTGCTTTCAAAGCAGATGCAATTTTATTTGATGGTTACAAGCTCACATTGGCTGAAGATGATGATATTATCAAGATTAGAGAGTTTGCTAAGGAGATGAACCTTGAAGTATGGTTCAGTGTATCTCCAGTAAGACCTGATGTTGTATATGATGAATATGGTGTACCTAATACACTTGAGAAATATATCCCATATATCGATGTTCTCGTAGGCTTAAAGTATAGAGAGGATGTTGATAAGGTTGTAATGACAGTTGTAAGAGCTCACGGCGAGGACGTAGCAAAGCCACTTTCAGTACGCCTCGACCCAAAGACAATGCTGATCTCACGTTAAAACCTGGATATATCAAATATGAAGGGAGTCTAGATGGCTCCCTCTTATTTTGCGCTTTCAGTTAAATCGAATTGAATAATTTCCTTTAAATTTTATGAAACTAAAATTAATTATACAAAATTTTTAATTATTTATTATATCAATAATTATATTAATCAAATATATACAAATCATTATTTTAAACTAATTTTTTTAATCATTTTACTTCTATTATTCATAGGAGGTAATAAAAAGTAAGAGATAGTAAGTCTTTGTAGTACTATCTCGAGAAGTATTAATAAGGAAACATATATTGAATTTAAAATCAAAATATACAGATGAAGAAAGAGCGATAGCGAGGTCACTACGACCTATCGACGATACTCTCTTTCGCACTATGGCAAAGGATAATATTCCTTTTGTAGAGCATATTGTTCGAGTAACCTTAAATAGAGATGATATATCCATATTAAAAATTAACACACAAGATGATATATATCTCTATGATAAAGGACATTCTGTTATTCTAGACTGTCTTGCTGTTGATAAAGAAGGTACTTACTATGATATAGAGGTACAAGCATCTAAGAAAGGAGATGAAGTAAAAAGAGCAAGATATATATCATCAATGATAGATTCTAGGTATGCATTAGGAAAAGGTATAAGTAGCTACAATGAGATAAAAACTCAGATAGTAATCTTTCTAATGGAAGAAGATATCTTTGATAGAGGTAAGCAATTATATAAATTTAAAAGGACAGAAGAGGAATCAAAGTTGCCACTTGATGATGGTAGTTTTATAATTTATGTAAATGCTAAAAATAAAGGAAGAGAAGAATTAGATAATCTAATGCAAAGTTTAGTTTCATCTAATTATCTTGAAATGAATGATAATGTTATAAGGGGATGTACTATGTATTATAAAACAACAGTAGAAGGTGAAGATCATGTATGTGATGCTGTACAACAGTATGCTGCTAAGTCTTATGATAATGGAAAAACTGAAGGTATTAGTATCGCTGTTAAAGCTTTATTAAATTTAGTTGGTAAAGGTATAATTACTATAGATGCGGCAATTTTAGACTCTGGATTAAATAAAGAAGAGTTTTATTCAATTGCTGAGACCTTAGGATATAAACTTTAAAGTCTTTACCAAGCATGTAGTGATGAAAAACTCACTTCATGCTTGCTTTGTAAAAAGCGTAAATTAATAAGATTATCATGAAATTAAGTATAATTTAATAAAATGATGCTGACAATTTTTTGCTTTTCCATTTTTATTGATTGATTAATATAGTTAGAAAAAGAGTTTTTAAAACGCTTTACGTAATTATTCAAATTCTTTCAATATGTATGATATACTAAATAATTGAAGGAGTTATTTACTATGGCAGATTTATCTACTTCTTATTTAGGATTAAAACTGAGAAATCCTATAATAGTTGCCTCAGGCCCTAAAACAAGTAATATTGAAAGTTTAAAAAAGTGTGAAGAAAATGGAGCTGGAGCAGTCGTATTAAAGTCAATTTTTGAAGAACAAATAGAAACAGAAGTTGGAAAGCAACTGGTTAAAAATTCTGAGTTCCTTGATCATTCTGACTTTTCAGAATATTTTACTAATGTTTCAAAAGATTACTATTTAGATAGCTATTTAAAGCTTTTGCAGGATGCAAAAAGAGAATTATCAATTCCTGTAATAGCTTCAATTAACTGTTCTGATATATCAACTTGGGAAGAATATATCTCTTCTTTTGAAAAGGCTGGTGCTGATGCAATTGAGTTAAACTACTATCCAATTGCTCAAGATAGAAGAGTTAGTGGAGAAGATGTTGATAAAGCACTATTCAAGTTTGCAAAAAGAATGAGAAAGAGTACTAAGCTACCTGTATCTATTAAAATGGGTGATAACTATTCTTCACTTGCTTATACAATTTCTGAACTTGATAAAATTGGTATTAATGGTCTTGTATTATTTAATAGATTCTTCCGTCCAGATATTGATATTGAGAATGAAAAAATGTCTCATTTTGGAGGTGTTTCAAGCTTTAATGAATATGCACCTTCTTTAAGATGGATTGCTTTAATGAGTAGTGAGGTTAAGTGCTCATTAGCTGCAAACAGAGGTATTCATTCTTCTTCAACTGTAATTAAAATGTTGCTTGCTGGTGCTGCTGCTTGTCAGATTTGTACAGTTTACTTAAAGGACGAAACAATTATTAAGACTATGTGCGATGAACTTAGTGCATGGATGGACAAGAAGAATTATAAGACTATTGATGAATTTAAAGGTAAGATGGCTCAAGAAAATCTTGCTAATGGTTCAGCTTGGGAGAGAACCCAATATATGAAGACTCTCATTGGTGGTGACAAGTGAATTTTGATAGATCACAATATAGCGATATCGCACCATATGTAGGAAAAGATGTTGATGATGCAATTGTAAGAATTTCAAATAATCCTCAATTACTCTATGCATTTGCCAGTGCACTCATTAAAGGTGAGGGTGCAGAGGTTGAAGCAAAGAGAAAGCAATTTGTAGTTTATGTTTTAGAGTTATTAAAGAGTGTTCACTCCTATGATGATTTCCAGCATAAAATTACATCAGGTCTTTTCTTGAAGGTTGTTGTTGCAAATACTATGGAAAGCTTCACTGTAAGTGGTCTTGAAAAAATTGATAATAACAAAAGTTATTTGTTTATCTCAAACCATAGAGACATTGTCCTCGATTGTGCATTACTAGACTATGCGCTATTCTTAGCTAATAAACCTCTTTGTGAAATGGCTATAGGTGATAACCTTTTAAAGCATCAATTTTTGCTCGATTTATTTAAGCTTAATGGAGCAATAATCGTAAAGAGAGATCTTCCTGTTAGAGAAAAATATATCGAGACTGTAAGGCTTTCTGAATATTTTTATAACACAATTCAAGGTGGAAAGAATATTTGGCTAGCTCAAAAGAGTGGTAGAAGTAAGGATGGTATTGATGTAACTCATCCAGCTATCATTAAGATGCTTTATTTAGGGCCAAAAAAAGATAAGCTTTCTTTTTCTGAAGTAATTAAAAATTGTCACATCGTACCTGTAGCAATTAGCTATGAAAACGATCCTAATGCAATTAATAAGGCTCGTGAAGAAGTAAAAACTAAGGAAGAAGGTTCTTACAGCAAAAAGCCTATGGAAGATGTTATTTCCATGATTAAAGGTATTAGAGAGTGGAAGGGAAGAGTCCATATTGCAATTGGTGATGAACTTACCGGTGATTACCAAACTCCAGAAGAGGTTGCAAAGGAAGTTGATAGACAAATTCATACAAACTATACTCTTTGGCCTAATAACTGGTTCTGCTATGACTATTTAAAGTCTTCTGATGAAAACAAAAGTAAATATGAAGGTTTTGATAAGGATGCTTTCTTAGCAAGTATTAATCATTTAAATGATGAAGTAAAAGACTTTGTCATTAATTCATATGCTAACCCAGTAAAATCTTTTCTTGGAGAGTAGATGAAAGTAAGGTTTTTAACCATCCTTTTAATAGTAATATCCCTCTTTTCTTGTGCAAAAGAGGGATTTGTTGTAAATACTGTTGATTTATCTCATGAGACAGTATTTGAGGATGGTGTAAAAACAAAAGAAAGTGTTTTATTTAAAACCATCTTATCTGAAGATGGTAAATATGAATTAATTCTTTCTGATCCTGAAAATAATTTAACCTTTAATTGTAAGCTTAATAAAGATGGTGAGTATTACATCTCAGATGATTTAAGGATAACAAGCCTCAGCTCCTTTAGTGTTGGAGAGTATAAATATACTATAATAAAAGATGATGGGATTGAAGCTGAGGGAGTCGTATTGCTCGACTATGACAGTGTAAAGCCATTAACAATTAATGATAATGATATTATTCTTGAAGCATATCAAGATGGAAAGATAATTGCAGAAACATCTGGTCCTGATTATCCAAAAGATGCAGATACTCTAGTGCTTACTAAAAGAGATAGTAAAAATAATAATGTAATAACTACTATCTCACTTAGTTCTTCCGACCATCTTCCTTAATTCTTCTTCTTCAAGTGTGATAATAAAGGTTCTTCCATGAGGACATGCTGGATCTTCTAGTTCAAATACCTTTTCTAATAGGGCCTCTGCACTATATTTATCAATTTCATCTCCAGCTTTAATTGCTGCCTTACATGCAATTATTGCATAGAGTGCCGCTTCTATTTCGCTGTCACTTCCAACCTTTGTTTTAATTAACTCTACAACCTCTTTTTCATATGAGAGTGCTAAAGCTGGAAGAGCTGTAATTGTCCAAAGCTTATCTTCCTTTTTTGATAGAGCAATACCAAATTGAGTATAGACATCACTATGCTCACTTAAGAATAAATCAATATCGCTATCTACCTCAAACTCATTTGGAAGTAGTAGTTTTTGAACCGTTTTCTGCTCTCTTAATTCATTAAATATAACTCTTTCATGAGCTGCATGTTGGTCTACTAGATAGAGGCGTGAATCACACTCACAAATTAAGAAGAGTTTAAAGGCTTGACCTATGTATTTAATTTCTTTCTTAACTTCGATATTCCAAACATCTTCTTTTTTTACTGTAGAAGGCTTAACAATATCTCTTTTTTTAGATGATAGATTTTTAGCCTTTTCAAGCCATGAATTATCTCTTGGGCTATCTTGATAAGTTATCCTTGGAGAGTTAATTTCAACAGACTCTTTCTTAATGCCTTCTTGAGATATTGTTTGGTTATAAACAAACTCTTTATCCTCAAAAGCAACCTTTTTGGTTGCAACAGGGACAAGAGGTAATTCCTCTTCGTTTGACTTTATTGTTGGAATAGTCTTAGGAAGTTTTTGACTAATTAAAGATGAAATAGCATGGTGAATTTCTGCTCTATTTCTTATTTTTACTTCTTTTTTTGCAGGGTGAATATTAAAGTCAACAAGTTCTGGATCTTCATCGATAAATGCTACAGTATATGGAAATGAGCCACCAGGAAGCGTTTCGCCATAACCATATGAAACTGCCTGTACTAGAGAAAACTCTTCAACAGCACGACCATTAACATATATTTTAATAGCAGAGCGGTCACTTCGATGTAAGAATGGAAGACTAGTTACTAGTCTTATTTTGTATATAGAGTTTTCACTTTCTAAGTAGGTAAAGTCTGCTCTATTTAGCTTTGAATCAAGTGTTAGGATATCTAGAACACGATCTTTTAATGTGTTTCTAATTGGTAAATCGACCTTTAAAGCACCATCTTGGTAATACTTGAAGTGAATTGCTTCAAATGCCATGGCTTTTGAAATAAATGTATTTTTAATTAACTGTGCTTCACTTGAATCACGTTTTAAAAATGACCTTCTGACAGGAAGTGCTCCAAATAAATTTTCACTTGTTATTCTAGTACCTTTTTCGCATCCACCTTTACTTAGTTCTCCATCAATTGAACCATCTGTAGTGTAGGTCCAACCATTCGAAGAAATAGAAAGTTTAGAAACAGAGCTAATAGAGTAGAGTGCTTCACCACGAAAGCCCATAGTATTTAAATGATAAAGGTCATCTATCATTGAAATTTTACTAGTAGCGTGTGGTTGAGTTGTTAGAGGTAAATCTTCTTTATCAATACCACAGCCATTATCAATAACAGAAAGTGATTCTATTCCCCCACCTCTAACATCTACACTTATTTCTGATGCTTTAGCATCAATTGAATTATCTATTAATTCTCTCGCAATAGCTGCTGGGCGATCAATTACTTCTCCTGCAGCTATTCTTGCAGCAACTAAACGGTCTAATACTTTAATTTTTGCCATAAAAATATAATATCCCAAATGGGATAAAAAATCCTCTCAAATTTGAGAGGATAAAAACTAGTTTATTTTCTTAACTTTTACACTTCCAGAAACACTAAAAACTGGAGTAGAAGGAATATCCGCAATTACCGTTGTCTTAACAGCACTAAATTGAGGCATATTAGGTATTCTCTCTAAAAGTGTTAGCTTACTATTAACACTTGGCTCTGCAGGACGATAGAACGACTTGATATAGAGTAATAACTCTTTTGCAAGCTGGTCTGTAAGAGCTGTATACTCTTCCTCTGTTAAGGATACTGCATACTTTAATGTAATAGTATCTTGTGTTGTTCTGTATGTGAATTTTGATCTAATTTCAGGGTTAGTCACTTCAAGATTTGCAAGGAAAGAGGTTATTTGACTTCTCTTTAAGTTTTGAGGAAGTGTAATAGTAATCTTTTGAGTATCTGCTGTCAAAGTCGCCTTGAAATCCTTAAATGCAATTTCCTTAGTATAAAGCTCTGCTGTTCTGAGTTCATACATCAATGGATTATATGATGCTTTCATAATATCAACAATTGTATATGGTGCTACTTCACCCTTGGAATCACGAAGAGCATCATAAAGAATAATTGATTTATCTGAAAGGTTTGCAATTGTATCCTCTTCATTTGTATATACAATGTGGGCAACTGCATTTTTTGATAATTCATATTTTGCAGTTGTAGTATATACATTTACATCCTTATCAAAGCATTCAATCATTATTGAACCATCGAGAAGGTATAACTCAGGATTATCTGTACCAACAAGAGCAATTAATGAATTAGGATATACAATCATTTCCGCAAAGTTTGCTGAAAAAGTAGCTTCCCATTCTCCTGTTTGGATAATATAGCCACTTTGAGTCATCTCTGTAAGTGCATCTACTTTATTCCCTCTAGGGCCATATAGATTGAGTGCATCATAATCTCCTGCACTGAAAAACATTGAATGCGCTGCAAACAATGAGAATGACATTGATAATACTATCAGGGCAAGTGAAAGTCTTTTGAATCTCATAAGATATCTCCAATTTACCTTTTTAAATCTTAACACAGGTAAGCATTATAAAAAAGAGGCTTAATTTTATAAATGAATATTAAAATTGTGCGCATTATAAATATGTTCTCTTGTAAGTTTATCAATATGTGTTAATTCCTTAATTATTGGTTTTAACTTTGACCTAATATTTGTTTGGTCATATGGACATACTGGCTTTATCACAGGAAGATCATAGTTTTCAGCAATACGCTTTGTAACTGATTCATGTATTTCAATTAAAGGTCTAATAATGTGTAGTTTTCCATCAAAGAATTCTTGAACAGGGAGCATGGTTGAGAAGTTTGCTCTAAAACATAAATTCATCATGGTTGTCTCTACTAAATCATCAAGATGATGTCCCATTGCAATTAACTTAACATCGTTTTGTGCCGCATACTCAAAAAGAATTCTTCTTCTATTTCTTGAACAGAGATAACAGTTGAAATCACCATTAAATGAAGATGGAAATTGGTTTTCATCAACAATTTTAAAATCAATTGAAAGAGCTTCAAAGTAAGACCTAAGCATTTGCTTATGCTCATCATCAATTGGATGCTCAATCCAGTTAATCATTAAAGCTTTTAACTTATACTTTACCGGAAGCCATTTTAATCTCAACGATAGAGCAAGAGCAAGTGCAAGAGAATCCTTACCTCCAGAGACAGCAAGTAAAACCTCATCGCCTTCCTTAATCATGTTATATCTATTAATTGCTTTTCCAGCACCCTTAACAAATCTCATTACCCATGGTGGAATATCACCATTAACAAGTTCAAGATATGATTTCTTTTCAATATTTTCTTCCATCGATTATCTCCTTAACAATTTTCCTTGAAACAAAGTTTGGAGCATATATTGCTACATATCTTAATGAGGATGCAAATTGTTTTTCAACATCCTTAGTAAACAGCTTTGTAACTTCTTGGAATTTCTCTACAGAACCATCTTTATTTAAAATATTTACATCAGCTTCAAATGAGATTGGCTCAGGGATATCAATTATTACTTGATATGGTTTTAAATTTGGATAATAAGCTAATAGAGCTTTATAAATTCTATCCTCTGTTTCAAAGCGAGTATAAATATCACTTGCTTCTGCTTTTATTATATCATCAAAGATCCATTCCTTTTCCCATACTCGAGAAAGTAACATACTATTTCTTACATCGGTAATTAGTGATAGGGGAGCATAAGATGAATAAATTTCTGGAATTCGATCAAAATCGTAGTCATCAATGAAATATAAATCATTGACACTTAAAATATTATCTCGAATTGCTGATAGAAGGGCTTTCTTAATCATACACGTTGCACTTCTAACATCATTATGCCAATAGATGTTCTTATACATTAAATACTTTGAAAATAAAATGTGTTCGATACATTGATAAGCACCTCTTTCAATTGCTATTCGGTTATTAACAATGTGAAGTTTTGATATTACAAAGCCGTTATTTTGGTTTCCATATGGGACTCCACAAAAGAATGCATCACGATTAAGGTAATCGAGTTTATCTGGGTCCAATGCACCTGAGAGAATGTGACGATATAATTCAATTTCACCAGTAGCTTTTTGTTTATCATCAATTATTGCAATTACATCATTAATCTCTGCTCCTGCTGCTACTATTGCTTTGTTTAATTCTTTATCTTCTCTTATTATGTCTCCAGCAAGTTCTTCATGTTCTCTAATAGAAAGTTCCTTTAGTGAGTGAGCATATGGAAAGTGTCCAATATCATGTAAGAGGCATGCTATAAGAAAGCTTCTCATACCTTTGATAGTAAAGTTTGGAGAGCTATTTTCTAGTACAGCTAATAATATTTGTCTTCCTGTATAATACACACCAAGACTATGACAAAGTCTAGTATGAACTGCTCCTGGATAAACTAAAAAGGTTGGTCCATTTTGCTTTATTCTATCTAGCTTTCTAAATCGAGCTGTTTGGGTAATTCTTTTAATTGGCGCATCCATTAGAATATCATTTCCAAGTGGATCACGATATGATAACACAAAGCCTTCTGTAAGGCTGAGAATTAATTCTTTTTTGTTCACACGAGATAATTTACCATAAAATGTATCTTTGACAAAAGCAAAAAATAATAAATAATAAAAATATGAAAAAACTAATTTTAGTTCTTATAATCCTTATGATTATTATTTTGCCAGCTTTTTCTACATATGCACGTGATAAAGATATTGGTATTTTAACAGATATAATTAAGGATTCTAATGAAAGTAAAGTTTTAGATTTTTTCTTTTCGGAGTTTTCGCTATCATCACTTGAAAGTCATGTTAAAGCAGAGTATCAAAAGAGCTTCTCAAATCAATATGGCTCAAGTCTTGCTTCTGTTTTACCATTAAATGAAGCTTTAGTGAGTATTGGTGATGGAGTGTTACATATTAAGGATAGAACTAAGAATGTTATCTTTGATGTATTTTATGATGATGAAGGGGTAATAACTTCTTTAAGTATAAGAAGATAAAAAGATAGGGCGAATAATCGCCCTAATCATTAAATAAGCTTTTCAAATTCATCAAGTAGAGCTTCAAAGTGTTTTATAGCTTTTTGAACACTTTCCTTTTTAGCCATATCAACACCACCTAATTTAAGAGATTCTATTGGGTATTTTGAACCACCACTTTTTAAGAAGGATAGGTAATCAGTTCTTTCTTTTTCACCACCATTTAATACTCTATTACAGAGTGCAATTGCGGCACTTATTCCTGTTGAATATTTATAAACATAGAAAGCTGTATAGAAGTGTGGAATTCTTAAACACTCAACATCGGAAAAACTCTCAAATTCCATTATAGGACCAAAATAACTTTCAAGTAGAGTTCTATAAGTTTTACGCATTACCTCTACTGTTGCAACTTCTCCTCTTTCAACTGCTTCATGAATTAATAACTCATATTCAGCAAACATTGTTTGCCTAAATAGAGTTGCAACAATTGATGAAAGTTCATGTGAGATTAAATAAGCCTTCATTTTTTCATCACTTGTATTGCTAATTAAATATCTTGAAAGAAGTTGTTCATTAAAGGTTGATGCAACTTCTGCTTCAAAAATAGTATAATTGTAGTGCATATATGGATTGGAAGTAGCACTGTAGTATGAGTGCATTGAATGGCCACCTTCATGGATCAATGTAAAGACAGAATCTAATACATCATCTTTATAGTTGGTTAAGATATATGGTTTACCTGTATAGCAACCTGCAGAGAAGGCACCACTACGCTTTCCTTCGTTTTCATATCTATCAACCCAGCGTTCTGTTGTAAGACCTTTAACTAATACTTCTTGATATTCCTTTCCAAGTGGGGCTACTGCTTCTTTAATTATATTTACAGCTTCATCATAGGTATAGTTACACTTGATATCTTTTACTAATGGTAAATAAACATCATAGTGCTTAAGTTTTTCTTTATTTTGTACCTTAGCCATTAAGCTGTAGTAGCGGTGTAGGGCAGGAAAGCCTTCATGAACTGCATTAATAAGATTTCTATAAACTTCTTCACTTACATTATCGGCAAATAGAGATGCTTCTAGTGATGATTTATATCCTCGAGCTTGGGATTGAAAGATATCTTGATTTATAGATCCTTCATAAAGACGAGCAATTACATGCTGATTTTTCTCAAAGGTTTGATGTAGTTTAAAGTATGCATCCTTCCTAATGTTTTCATCTTCACTTCTAATGAAACTCATGTAACTTGATTGAGTTAGCTTTTCATTATTTACTAGGCCAAAATCTAAGTCTACATCCACTAAGTCATGAAAGGCTCTACTTGGAGCTTCAGCTGCTTGAGCGTTTAAGGAAAGAATTCTTTCTTCATTTTTAGTTAATGTATGAGGCTTAAAACGAATTACTTTTTCAATAAATATTCTATATTCCTCGAATCTATCTTCACTAAGCATTTCTTTTAATTTCTTTTCATCGATAGCTAAGATTTCAGGTTCAAAAAAAGATAATTCTTCAGATACCTTTGCACTTAGATATGATGCTTTTCCAGCACATTCGCTATAAGTGCTATTGCTAGCATCACTTTCGAAGAGTAGAAATGCATAGCTTGAGATACATTCTGTTTCTTTTAATACATCTTTAATTTCTTCTAGTGCACAATAAAGTACGTCACTTGATTCACCTAATCTAGTGTTGTAAGAAGAAAGATGAGAAACCTTATTAATTAATAAATCATAGCGAGCTTTAAAATCCTCAATATCTTTACATAGAGATGATAAATCCCAAGTATTTTCACTCTTTTGTTCACATCTTTTCATTTTAAATCTTCCTTTAGTGCTTTAATTAATAGTGCCATCTTCCTAGCAGCTCTTCCTCTATGAGAATAGCTATCCTTCTCTCTATCAGATAATTCAGCAGCGCTTTTATTTGTATTTTCCACTAAAAACAATGGATCATACCCAAAGCCATGTTCACCTCTAACACTATCTGAAATAAATCCTTCAACAGCTTCTTCTATAATGTAAATTTGTTCATTTGAAAGCATTAATACAAGAGCACAAACAAAGCGAGCACTTCGATTTGTTTTACCCTTCATTTCATCAAGAAGTTTAGCATTCTTTTCAATTTGCAATAGCTTTTTACCGTTTTCATCTCCATATCGACTTGTATGTATACCTGGCCTTCCATCTAGAGCATCAACTACAAGACCTGAGTCATCTGCGATAACTGGAGCCTTTACCTTACTATATAAATCTTTTGCCTTTATCAGAGCATTTTCAATAAAACTATTTCCATCTTCAACTGGATCAAAAGAAATAGATTCTTCCTTTGGAAGGGTAAGAACTACTCCATCAAGAAGTCTCATCATTTCTTGCTTTTTGTGTTCATTTGAGGAGGCAAAATAAATCTTTAAATCGTGCATAAAAATTCCTTTATTTCTATTAATACATTTTCATTAACTGTTTCATCAATGATTCCATATTCACTTACATCTCCAGTCTGTGAGTATTGAAGAATATGATTAACACCCTCTGGATATGCTGTTTTATACTCTATTTTGGACATTTTTAAAGCTTCTTCAAGTCGGTCTTTATTTATTTCTAAACTAACTTGCTTATCATTTGTTCCAATTAAAGCTAAGCATGGGCACTTTATGTTAGAAATATATTCTTTTGGATCTAAAGCTAGAAAAGCTCTATACCATGGGTGTGATAAACTTGAAAGTGTAATTGAACTAGTTGAAGGATTAACCATATTTAAATATTCTAGTGCTTTTTCATCTTCACACTTGATTATTGCATCGTAGGCTAAATCCAAAATTGAAATAATAGTATTTACCACATCATCATTTAATCCTAAGGCTTTATATGCAGTTTTATTTTGATCTGCTAAAATAGTTTTACCTTCTACTGCAGGCGGTGCAAGCAGAATTGTAGCTTTGATGTTATCAAGTTTCGAAGAGACAATAGCTGCAATTATAGCTCCTTCAGAATGTCCCATTAATATTACTTCATAGCCCAAAGAGGATACATAATTAACTTCTTCAATAACATCATCAGCTAGGTCGTAAGTTGTAAAATCATATTTTGTTGTTGTACTTTTTCCAACACCTCTATCATCGAAGCGTAGAGTAGGGTAGCCAAGAGTAATTAGGTAATCTGAAAGCACTTGGAAAGGTTTATGGTTTGCAATATAGCTATCTCTATCTTGTGAGCCAGAACCTGAAATAAATATAATAAGTGAGTTCTTTTCATTTTCTATTGGCTTTGTAAGGGTTCCTGATAGGATTGAATTATCACGAAGTGTTAATTCAACTTCCTCTTCAATTCTCTCTGGTCTTACTTTTTCCTGAGCTCTTGAATAGTATTCTTCTTTATTTCTTGAAACTGTTTTAAAATCTAATTCCTCTTGATATCCACGTTGGTTAAATACTGCTTTTCCTGGAAGCTTCCCTTGAATAGTGAGCGCTAAACTATTTGATGAAAGCACATCTTTATTTACTTCTAATGGAGTAAAATATAGCGCCTGAGCTGGAACAGATAAAGAATAATTATCATCTTTACCTGCAATTTCAATTGAAAAACCAAGTTGAGAATCGGCTCTGTAAACACTTTCTGATAGTCTATCAATTTCTTCCTGCATTCCGTTTGCAAAAAGGGAAATTGCAAGACATAACAACATTATTAGAGAAATATTTTTATTCATACTAAAAATAATACTCGAATTTTATTATTACAGATAGATACGACTCTATTATGTTTCCATTATCTGTTCTATTTTCTTAAGTAATTCGTCAACTTCTCTTATCCACATTCCAATGCATGTCGTAGAGTTATTAGTTTCCTCTGCTATTACTTTTATAGTGGCACCTCTATTTGTATTAAACTTTTCTTCTCTGCATCTTTTGATTGAAGAGAGTAGATATGCCTTTTGGGTCTCAAGTTCACTACGTTTTTCTTTTGATAAGCTATCATCACAAAGCTCTGAGATAATAATTATATAGCGTTTCCAATAGTTATTTATTTTTAGTTCATATAAATTATTTCTCTTAATAGTGCGTTCTTCATTTATTTCGTGCATCTTTATTGATAATTTTGCAATGGTATTAGGGGAAACATTCATTATTTGCGATAATAAATTTATTTCCTTATCTGTTAATACATTGATATTGTTTAAGATAAAGGCTAAAAACTTTTCCCTATTTTTCTTGGTTTTTAGAAATTCAACTAGAATATCATGTTCTTCATCCCCATTATTTTCATCTAAAGGAGTAGAGGTAGAAATATCTGCAATGATATTTTCTATAGTTGTGTCTGTATCAATTTCTAAAGGATCTTCATCTATATAACTTTCTGTTAAATACTCTTCTTCCTCCTCAAAAACATCCATACTGTTTTCAATCTTGATGTAGGTAGTAATAAATTTATTTTCTTTGATTTCTCTTTGATTCTTTAGCCTAACAAATGTACGTGTTCTTGTTCTTAGTATAATGTGTAAATAGGCAAGATACGGAACATTTGAAGCTATTCGATAAGAGTTAATAATGTGATCTGTTTTATTTAACATTGATAGATAAAACTCGGAACATAAATCGCGATCGATATAAAATGAACGGTAAGGAATTAAAAAGAATAAGAGTTCTGTGGTCTTTTTTACATATTCATATTCAACATCAAATGGTATGTTATTCCTTTTTTTATCAAACATGATTTTTACGGTATCTTCAAGTTTTTTTATTTCACTTTTACTTAAATAACTACAATTCATAATGAACTCCTCTTTGATTTATGCATATATAGATGCAATTATCATGCCAAGGTAAAATAATTAATTATGTGAGTTATAAATAAAAAAACAAAGAAATTTTTTGTATCAATGAAAAAACTCAGCTCCATTTTTGAAGCTGAGCTAAAAATGTGATATAGATATTATTAATTTTCTAACTGCTTTGTGTTATCAAGTACCAACTGAGGTCTATTACCTTTTGTGATACAATCTTCATTAATAATAACTTCTTTTACATCGTGTCGTGATGGAAGCTCGTAAGAAACATCAAGCATGATATTTTCAATAATTGATCTAAGGCCTCTTGCTCCTGTCTTTTGATCAATAGCCTTTTGGCTTATTGCGTCAATAGCTTCTTCTGTGAAGGTGAGTGTAATACCATCTAAAGATAGGCTAGTCTTATACTGATTTAAAATAGAGTTCTTTGGCTCAGTAATAATTCTTTTAAGATCCTCTTTTCTTAAATTATTAAGCGCAACGTGAATTGGAAGACGACCGATAAACTCTGGAATTAAACCAAACTTAATTAAATCATCTGGATGAAGCTCTTTAAAGAGTTCTTCAAAGTTCTTATCTTCATATGATTCGATATCTGCACCAAATCCCATTGGGTGAGAACTAATTCTCTTTTCGATAATCTTATCAAGGCCAACAAAAGCACCACCACAGATAAAGAGGATGTTTTTAGTATTAATCTTTAACATCTCTTGGTTTGGATGCTTTCTGCCACCTTGAGGTGGTACAGAGGCATTAGTTCCTTCGATAATCTTTAAGAGAGCTTGCTGTACACCTTCGCCAGATACATCTCTTGTAATTGAAACGTTTTCACCTTTCTTACTGATCTTATCAATTTCATCGATAAAGATAATACCATGTTCTGCTGCTGCAATATCATCATCTGCAGCTTGAATAAGCTTTAATAAGATATTTTCAACATCTTCACCAACATAACCTGCTTCAGTTAATGTGGTTGCATCAGCAATTGCGAAAGGCACATTAAGTTTCTTTGCAAGTGTTCTTGCTAAAAGAGTTTTACCTGTACCTGTTGGTCCAATTAATAAAATATTAGATTTATCAAGTTCAACGCCAGACTGAGCAATCTTCTCTTGGAATTTAACTCTTTTGTAGTGGTTATAAACTGCAACAGAGAGTACCTTTTTTGCTTCGTCTTGGCCAATTACATACTCATCAAGATATTCCTTTATCTCTTCAGGAGTTGGTATTTCACCAAGATTTGATGCATATGAGCTTGAATCCTCTTTTAAGTCTTCCTTAATTATCTCACGACAGGTATTAACACACTCATCACAAATGGAAACACCTGGTCCATGGATAAGCTTCTTTACCTGTGATACATCCTTTCCACAGAATGAACAGGTTCTATTTGAATTTCTTCCAAGTGCCATATTATTTCCTTGTCATAACCATATCGACGATGCCGAATTCTTTAGCCTTTTGGGCATCCATGAAGTAGTCTCTTTCGATTGCCTCAGAAATTTCTTCTTCGCTCTTTCCTGTGTGATGCGCAAGAATTTCACAGCTAATTTTCTTGATTCTCTGAAGCTCTTTTGAACCAACAATAATATCTGTTGCTTGTCCCTCAACGCCTCCAAATGGCTGGTGAATCATTACGCGAGCATAAGGCAAGATAGATCTCTTACCAGTTGTGCCTGCAGCAAGAATCAAAGATGCCATTGAGCATGCTTGTCCTACACAGATTGTTCTTACATCAGGACGAATATATTGAATAGTATCATATATTGCGAGCCCTGCAGTA
Organism: Spirochaetales bacterium; assembly: GCA_028723145.1. GTDB lineage: Bacteria > Spirochaetota > Spirochaetia > Sphaerochaetales > Sphaerochaetaceae > Bullifex. The sequence continues at coordinate 16,993 of JAQYFM010000143.1, forward strand.
ACACTACCACCAGGAGAATTGATATAGAGACTGATATCTTTTTTAGGATCTTCACTTTCTAGGAAAATTAATTGAGCAACGACTAAATCAGCCATTTCATCTCTAATTTCACCGTCTAGGAAGATAATTCTATCCTTTAAAAGTCTTGAAAAAATATCATACTGACGCTCACCGTTACCAGATTGTTCAACAACATATGGTACAAGATTATGCATCTTAATACTATTAATATCCAAAATATCAGTCTCCTTAAATCTTAATATCTGTTGATGCTTGCTAGAAATTCTGCTCTTGGGAGAACTTTCTCAACAGTAAAAGTATTCTTCTCAAGTAGGAAAGGAAGAACCTTAGCATACTGCATATTATCTCTTAATACGTTTCTGTAATAATCCTTAGTTGCTTCGTCTGTATCTTCCTTGATGTTCTTGTTAAGTTCTTCTTCAAGAGCTTTTTCATCTACTTCGAAGTTTTCTTTCTTCTGAATAGCTTCTAAGATAAGCTGGTTCTTAAGATTCTTTGTAGCTGGCTCTCTCCAACCTTCAATGAAGCTTTCCTTGCTCATACCTGACTGCTTGAAGTAGTTAAGAATCTGATCTTCTGTGAGACCAGTCTGTCTTACATAATCTCTCCAAGATGATTCAAGTTCGAACTCGATCATTGAAGCAGGGATAGTAAGAGTTGTTGCTTCGTTAAGAGCATTAACAATTGCTTCCTTCTTAACATTATCAACCATTTCATCTACTTCTTTCTGAAGATTAGCTTTGATACCATTCTTCATATCTTCAACGGTCTTGTACTCTTCCTTAACATCCTGAGCAAATTCATCATCAACTTCAGGGAGTTGTCTTTCCTTTACTTCAGTTACATTAACAATTAATGTGATAGTCTTACCCTTATAATCTGGGTTAGCATAATCTTCTGCATAAGTCTTCTCAAACTTCTTCTCTTCACCCTTAGCCATTCCGATGATATCTTCATCAAAGCCATAGAAGTTATATGAAGAACCAACTGTGAATGTGAAATCCTTTCTGCTTGTACCAGGAACTTCATTGCCCTCGCTGTCAAGCTCTACATAGTTACAAGTAACGATATCGCCATTAGCAACCTTTGCATCCTTTGTAAGAACTACTGCGTTCTGCTCTCTGAGCTTTTCAATTTCTGCATCAACATCACTATCAGCTACTTCTGTTGTGTTGTACTTAACTTCAAGACCTGTGTACTGAGGAAGATCAAAAGAAGGCTTTACATCATAGTGAACTGTGAAAGTAATATCACTATCCTTCTTGAATGGAAGTAAGCTTTCTTCATTCTGTAAAACAGGAGTTGAGAACTGGAGTGGCTTATCCTTTTCGTCAAGTGTTTCAATAGTCTCTTTGAGACTTGATTCCATGAGGTCAAATGTTGATTCCTCGCGGATTGCAGAACCAAACTTGCTTTCGATGACAGAGATAGGAGCCTTACCCTTTCTAAAGCCCTTCATCTGGATTTCTTTAGCATACTTATTAATCTTAGCCTTGTATGCTTCTTCGATTGAGGCTGCATCAACAGTTAGTGTGAGAGCCATCTGTGAGTTTTCTAATGCTGTTAAACTCTTATTGGTGACCATAATCAACCATCCTTATAAATAATATCTTATTATTCTTTGCTCAAAGGCAGTTCCGAAAAATTATAACAGAGACTATTTCCTTTGTCACGAGATAAGCAAAAACAAATATATAGAAGAGGTAGAAAAAAGTAAATAGAGGACTTTATTTTGTCCTCTATTAATGTGTTAATAATATGATTTTAGCTTCAAAATTAAGCTATCAATCTTATCATGAGTTAAAGCTGGATTTAATAGTGTGAATTTTAGCATTACTTTTCCATCCTTCACAGTTTGTCCGATAATAGTACCTTCGCTCATTAAATCACGTCTTATTTTTTTATTTACCTCATCACCTCTATCTAAAGCAAATACTACTGATGATAGCTCAGGTTCTGGACCTGTGATAAAAGCTTTATCACTAATGAGCTTTGAGTAAAAATATGAAGCATTACCAATTACTGTATCGATAATTTTTCCATACCCATCTTTACCCCTAGTTAAGAATGCAATTAACACCTTTAAGCTATCAGCTCTTCTTGTTGTTTGAATTGCTTTACCAACTAAATTGATGTAACCATCTTCTTCATCTTCTTCTCTATTTAGATAGTCAGCATGAAGTGAAAAACAATCTAGAGTTTCTTTATTTTTTACAATTAGACAAGAACAGGAAATTGGGAGTAAAAACATTTTATGAAAATCAATTGTAATTGAGTTTGCAAGATTCAGTGCTCCTAGACGAGATGAGTATGTAGAACTCATTATTGCTCCAGAGCCATATGCTGCATCACAGTGTAGGTACATGTGATATTTATCTGCGATTCTTCTTAACTCTGAAACGTTATCAATTGAACCAAAATCTGTTGTTCCAATTGTTGCTACTACCATAAATGGCAAATATCCAGCTTGATAATCTCTTTCAATTATCTCTTCAGCTTTCTTAATATCTATTTGGCACTTATCATTAACTGGGAGATGAACTACAGCATCGTATCCAAGTCCAATTATGTGAGCTGCTTTATCAAATGAGAAGTGAGATATTTCTGATGTGTACAATCTAAATTTTTTATAGCATTCAGGGTTTCCATATTTTTTAACATCATAGTGTAAATAGTCATTACAATACTTATCTCTTGCTTGAATTACTGCAGATAAGTTTGAACCACTTCCACCAGATGTAAAAACACCATCGCTATTATCCCCATAGCCAAATAGCTCACACATTTTTTTTATTACAATTAATTCAACTTCTGTTGCAGCTGGTCCTTGGTCCCAGCTATCAAGAGAGTCGTTATAAATTGCAATAATTAATTCTGCTACAATTGACTCTAAAAGGGCAGGTGAGTGAAGGTGTGGCATGTAAGAGGTTGACCAAGTTGATAGAAGGTGAGGAAGAATTTCTTCCTCAACCTTTTTCAATGCCTTATCAAAGCCTAAACCTTGTGGTGGTAATACTGAAATTTTTGAAATATTCTCACGGAGCTTATAAGGGTCAATTCCTGAATAGCACTTATCACTAGTAATTGAAGAAAGTACAGTTTCAAGAGTCTTAGAGACCATCGATCTTAGTGTATCTTTGACTTCTTCATCAAAGGAAAGCACATAGATGTCATTTTCTCTCATTATCAACCTCTTTAACTACTTTTGTAAAAATATCAATCATTAAATCAATTTCTTCCATTTTTACATTAAGAGCACATAGGCAGCGCATTACGCTTCCATTTCTTCCACCTTTTTCCATAACTAGGCGGTTTTCAAAACACTTCTTTTGAACAAGAGCTGCAATTTCTCCTGATGGTTCTGGGTTACCCATAATATCTTTTGGACCGTTAGGGTCGATAAATTCAACACCCAGCATAAGACCTTTACCTCTCACATCCCCAATGATTGATACTTCATCTTTGAGTTTTAGCATTGCATTTCTGAGGTGGTCACCTTTTTTTACAACATCATTTAAAAATTCTGGTTTTGAAACTCTATTTAGTACAACTGTACCTGCTGCCATTGCGAGCTGGTTCCCTCTAAATGTTCCAGCATGTGCACCTGCTGTCCATTTATCAAGCTTTTTATTGTAAATAACAACACTCATTGGCTGAGTACCACCAATAGCTTTTGATGACAAAATAACATCTGGAACGATGTTTGCATACTCGAAGGCAAAGAGTTTACCACTTCTACCAATTCCACACTGTATTTCATCAACAATCATTGGAATATCGAGTTCTTGAGTTACTCTTCTTACTGCTTGCAAGAATTCAATAGGTGCAGGAACTACACCACCTTCACCTTGAATTGGTTCAAGAATTACTGCAGCAGGTTTTGTTATTCCACTTTCAGGATCCTTAAGCATTCTTTCAAAGTAGTTGATACATGCCTTTGTACCCATTTCACCACCAAGTCCAAATGGACAACGATATGAGTAAGGGTAAGGCATAAACTGTACACCAGCCATTAAATTTGCAACTTTATTTTTTGCATTTAAATTGCCTGTTAGTGCAAGTGCACCATGACCCATTCCATGGTAACCACCTGAGAATGCAATTACTGTTGATCTTCCTGTTGCTGTTTTACAAAGTTTGATTGCTGCATCTACAGCATCTGTTCCTGATGGTGAACAGAACTGTATTTTAGCATTTTCCTTTAAACCTTCTGGTAGTAAAGAGAGTATTGTATGGACAAAACGGTCTTTAACAGGTGTTGTTAAATCGAGAGTATGGAGAGGTGCATCACTCGTCAGCAAATCTACCATAGCTTGATTGACTTCATCATCATTATGACCAAGTGCCAATGTTCCAGCTCCACAAAGGAAATCTAAATACTTATTTCCTTCCACATCTTCAACCCAACTTCCTTTTGCTTTTTTTAGTGCAAATGGGAATTTTCTTGGGTAACTTCTTGCACTAGATTCGAAATCGTTTTGGCGATCTACGTAGTACTGATTTGTGAATTTTTCCATGTTGTCCATTACTTTCTATACTATCCTTATTCCATAAAATCTTTTCTGGGTGTATCCCAGCCTTTTTGTTGTAAAGCTTGCCAGGAGAATAGCTTGTGCTAACAGCAGTGAGATATAATCCTTATTCGGCGAATGAATATTAACACCCAATAATGATTAATACAACAAAAAAATGAAAAACCTATTTACTTTATTTATTTATTCGGCTAGGATACAGAAGAAATTGCGAAAGTAGCTCAGTGGTAGAGCTCCACCTTGCCAAGGTGGATGTCGCGGGTTCAAGTCCCGTCTTTCGCTTGAGTATGGCCTGGTTGTTCTCCAGGCTGTTTTTTTTGTATAAGTTGTTTGACTATCTTATTATGTTGTATTAAAATAGTTACAGTTTATTTTAGGGAGTTGTAATGGATAAAGAGTCACTCATGGTTGCTGGAATCGATGTAGAAGACGCATTAAGACGTTTTATGGGGAATGAAAACTTATTAAAGAGAATGTTATCAAAATTTATAAATGACACAACCATCAATGATTTAAGAAAAGGTATTGAAGCTAATGACCATGAATTAATGTTTCGAAGTGCTCATACATTAAAAGGTATTGCAGGAAATCTTTCTCTTTCTAAGCTTTACCAAGTTACAAGTAGTCAAACAGAACTATTTAGAGCCGGGAAGGATGAAGAGGGTATTTTGATGATGAGCCAAGTTGAAGAGGCTTATAAGAGTGCAGTCGATGCAATTAATTCAATTTAATTTTTGTTTTCTTTAAGCACTGTGTATAGCGAGAGTGTATTTGCTCTCGCTTTTTTTGACAAAAAATGAATTATTATTTCTTCAATGCCACCTAAAAAGCCTATAAAGGAGGCAATACATGTTGCCTTTGTAATTCCGATAAATGGAATTACAAATAAAAGTATAAAAATGGAAATGGATGCTAATTTATTTAGTATAGTATGTAGAGGAGCAAGCTTTTTAAATTTAATTAATTGAATTAGATAACTTGCTATTCTAACAACAAGTACTAAAGAAAACATTAGCTTTGCTTCAATACCTATTGATGAATACTCTTTAATAATTACTGAAAAAACAGTTGAACCAAAAAAACATAAATCAGAGATGCTATCTAAGGTTGCACCTAATGGGCTATCACCACTAATTTTTCTAGCGACCATTCCATCAATAGCATCAGAAAGTCCACCTAGAGTTAAAAAGACATAGAAAAGAGGTGTAAATGGTGTTGTAAAAATGATTCCAAATGCACAGGGAATCCTAATCATTGTAATCATGTTTGCAGCATTTTTTTTGAAAAAACCCATTTTTACTCCTTCCATACATATTTAAATGTAATCAAGAAGTGATATATTTGCAATACGGTGTATAGGAGATGAATAAATGACATTTAAAGGTCAAGAAATAGATGTAGTTACACTACTTGGAAAAGGCAAGGGAGGATATTCTTATTTAGTTAGCTATGAAGGAAAGATGTGCGTGCTAAAGAAATTTCATAATGAGGAGGTGCCTTACTATACTTTTTCCAGTCCAAAACTTGAACTAGAAATAAGAGATTATCAACGACTTAAGGATGCAGGAATATTAATTCCTGAGCTTTACTTAACTGACAGTGAAAATCAAATGCTTTTAAAGCAGTATATTCCAGGTCCAACTTGTTTTGAGTTAGTTAGAGATGGCCTAATGAGAGATGATATTATTTCTTTAGTTAGAGCTATGTGTATTAAACTATATCCACTTGGTTTAAATATTGATTACTACCCGACAAACTTTATTTTTTCAAACAATGAACTCTACTACATAGACTATGAATGTAACTTATATAGTGATGAGTGGAATTTTGAATCTTGGGGTATTAAGTATTGGTCTCAAACTCCAGAATTTCTTGAGGTGTTAAAAAATGAATAATATAAAGAGTTTTATAAAGAAGGAATTTACATTTTCAATTGCTTTTATTTTAACTTTATTATCAATTTTTCTAAATCCACACATTAGTACGTATTTTGAAATGATTGATTTTCGAGTATTGATATTACTCTTTTCTCTTATGGGCATTTCAGCTGCTTTAGAGTCTTCTAAAGCCTTTGATGCATTAAGAGACTTTTTACTTAAAAGGTGTGATAGTGAAAGATCATTTAGTTTAGTAATGATTTTTTTAACTTTCTTTGCTTCTTCTTTAATAACAAATGATGTTGCGTTAATTATTTTTGTTCCATTTACGTTAAAAATAGTTAACACACTTATGAATGTAAAAAAGAGTGCAATATTAATAGTTTTAGAGACAATTGCAGCAAACCTTGGAAGCATGATGCTTCCTGTAGGAAATCCTCAAAATTTATATTTGTATTCTACATTTAATTTGGATGTTAAAACTTTCTTTATTACGATTTTACCTTATTCCTTTATTAGTGCACTTCTATTACTAGGTTCAGTTTTTATCTTTTTTGAAAACAAAAAGATGAATTTTAATAATCAGGAAACTACATTAGACAAAAAGAAAGCTAGTATATTCTTTGTTTTATTACTCTTTTCACTATTAACTGTTTTTAGAGTAGTTTCAGAGTACGTGTTAATAGTTGTAGTTATATGTGCATTCATACTTTTTAATAAGAATTCCTTTAAAAGAGTTGATTATATTTTATTGTTAACATTTTGTTGTTTCTTTATTTTCAGTGGAAACTTATCACAAAATGAAAGTGTTAAAACCTTTTTTAATTTGGTTATAAATAAATCTGCATTCATAGTTTCCCTTTTAACAAGTCAAATAATCAGTAATGTTCCAAGTGCAGTGCTGCTATCACAATTTACTTCTGATGGTGTAGCACTTTTGGAAGGAACAAACATTGGTGGACTTGGTACTCCTGTAGCATCTCTAGCATCATTAATTACAATTAAGTTATATATGAAAAATGATGTGAGGAATTTAAAGTGCTTCTTTAAATACTTTTTCATCTTAAATGTCATATTTTTGATAGCTTTGGTTATTTTCAGATTCGTGTTTTAATAACTAGTAATTAATTTATTATAATATAAATAGTTATAAACTATAAGAATTTGAAATTATATTTTTTTTAACATTTTACTTCTATTATTCATAGGAGGTAATAAAAAGCTAAGAGATAGTAAGTCTTAGTAGTACTATCTCGCCTATGAATAAGTAAAGAGGTAAATAAAAATGAAAATAAAATATACTAAAGAGGAAATAGAGCTTGTAAAAGCTCTACGTCCTATTAATGATACTTTGTTTCGAACTATGGCAAAGGATAATATTCCTCTAGTTGAGCATATTATTCGGGTAACGCTAAATAGAGATGATATATCTATTTTGAGGGTAAATACACAAGATGATATACATATCTTTGAAAAAGGACATTCAGTAATCCTCGATTGTCTAGGAGTAGATAGTAATGGAGTATTATTTGATATCGAAGTGCAAAAATTTAATAATGATAGTCTAGAAAAAAGAGTAAGGTATTATTCATCTATGCTTGACTCTAGATATTCATTAAGTAAAGGAATGCCATTTAAAGAGATTAAGGATTCTTATGTAATATTCTTAATGGAGGAAGATTACTTTCATTTAGGAGGACAAGTATATGAGGTTGAAAAAGTAATAAAAGGATATAACTTGCCTTTTATAGATGGCAGTAATACTATTTTTGTAAATGCTACAAATAAAGGAAGAGAAGACCTAGATAATCTAATGCAAAGTTTAGTTTCAACTGATTATCGTGAAATGAAAGATCAAGTGATAAGGGAGTGTACAATGTATTATAAGACAACAGTAGATGGAGAGGATAAGGTTTGTGAAGCACTTAGAGAGTATGTAGCAAAATCCTATGATACAGGCAAAGCCGATGGAATTAATATTGGAATAACTAAAGGAACTGTAACAACACTTATTAATCTTGTTAATAGTGGAAATATTACACTAGACTATGCAATTGCTAATTCTGGATTGTCTAAAGAAGAGTTTTCAGCTACTGCTAAGGAATTAGGATTAAGCTGTTAATCTAATAATTATTTACACAGCTTCCATAAAGGGGAGCTGTGTAATAGTTTTAAAAATATCCTATACAATTTTTTAAATACCTCACATTTATTCTTTATCTTTATTGTACTCTCATTTAAAATATTAAATGGCTAAATGATATAAAATATTTTTTTTATATATAAGGAAATGGAAAAAATAATAAAAAATGATAAAAATTTTTTAGAAAATTAGTTGACATTTTTTCATCATTTTGCGATTATACATCTCGTTGATTGCGCTGGTGAACACCGGATGCTTCGAACAAATGGTGGAAGTAGTTCAGTGGTAGAGCGCCAGATTGTGGATCTGGTTGTCGAGGGTTCGAACCCCTTCTTCCACCCACGTCATTCTTCGGAATGAAAGCGCTCGTAGCTCAGCTGGATAGAGCGTCGGACTTCGAATCC
>JAQYFM010000144.1 GCA_028723145.1 Spirochaetales bacterium
TTATTAATTTAGCAATTACACATATAAATCCTATCTTTAAATTTATTAGTTTTGGTGGTATAAGCATTTCTATGGAAAAACAATTAAGTAAAAAAACAAAAGATATAGTGTTAGGCTTCCAAGTTAATGAACTTACGGAAGCTTTAGTTTATGAACGTATTGCTCGCTTTGTAAAAGATAAGAAGGATAAAGAAACTCTTTTAAGTATTGCAAAAGATGAACGACGTCACGCTGAAGTTTGGAAATCTTACACAAATGAGGATGTTAAACCTCGCATGGGGCAAGTTAGAAAGTGGACTCTACTTGCGCGTATTTTAGGCTACACATTTGCCCTTAAGAAGATGGAAAGTGGCGAAAAAGGTGCAACTAAGGTTTATGATGAAATTTCAAAAGAAATCCCTGAAGCCAAGAAAATTAGTGAAGATGAAGATAGACATGAAAGAGAACTACTAAATATTCTTGATGAAGAAAGACTAAAGTATGTTGGCTCTATGGTTCTTGGACTTTCTGATGCACTTGTAGAATTGTCAGGTACACTGGCAGGTCTCACCTTTGCCCTTCAAAACAACAAGCTTATTGCTTTATCAGGACTTATAACAGGAATTAGTGCAACTCTTTCTATGGGTTCAAGTGAATACCTATCAGCAAAGAGCGATGGAGAAGAAAAGCCATTTAAGAGTGCACTCTATACCGGAATTGCTTATGTAATAACCGTTACCCTCATGATACTCCCATACCTTCTTTTGCCATCATCAATGTTTATGGTTTCTCTTGCAATTATGCTTTTAACAGTTGTCTTGATAATAGCAGGCTTTAGCTACTACGTTTCAGTTGCAAAAGAGTTATCATTTAAGAAAAGATTCTTTGAAATGGCTGGAATTAGTTTATCAGTTGCAGCAATCTCATTTATTATCGGTATCCTAGTTAAGCAATTCTTAGGAATCGATATTTAATTTTTTTACTTTAGAAAAACTGAAGGGGCACAAATCACATGTGCCCCTATCTTTTCTAGTTAGGTATTAATTACCAGCTTTTTTAATTAACTCATCATAATCCTTGAGGTTATAGCTCTTAGCATATGGAGTATCAAGTTTACCTGAATTAATTAATTCAACAAGCTCAGCTCTTCTTGGATCATCAAGATTAAGATCAACACCTACAATCTTCCAGTTGTTATCAACACTTGGAGTTACAGGAGAATTAGCTGCGAAGTAAGCAACAATCATATCTCTAATAGATGATGAAGACTCCCATTCCTTCTTACCAGCTGCAAGACCTTGACCCTTAATTGCAGATGAATATCTATAGTTATTAACTGCAACCTTTACAATCTGATCATCTTCAAGAGGCTTACCATTAAACATTACATTCTTAATTCTTGAACCAGCTGGCTGTGAAAGGTCAATTTCATAGTCTACACCAGCAAACATATCATATAGATATCCTGGATGATCTGGATCAAATGAAATGTTGATATCACCTTCAGTCCATTGATTGTAGCAAGCAGCTGCCCATTCCATATAACCCTTAAGTTCTTTACCTGTCATAGCTACTCTATATAAGGTGTTATCAAACTTATAGATATCAAAAATATTTCCATAGTTGATATCACCTTCAGGTAAATCAGATGTATCTTTGAAGAGTGCTGCAGCTGATACATCAGCGCCTGATTCTTCAAGCTGAATCATGTTAATTAAATCCATTACAGCTGTATCTCTAAGCTTACCTTCAGGAAGTCCCTTAATCTCATTTTCAGGCTGAAACTTAGCAGTAGTAACACCTAATGCTGGTCCTTTTTCTCCATCTTCACCAACACCTGATACATAATTAACTGCCTTTTCATGAAGCTCTTTTACAACAGGAATAGATCTAATTTCTTCACTTGGAGCAGTATCCTTCATATCAATTACATCATATGTTGAAGAAATAATATTGTTATCATCATCGAGAGTAAGAACTACCTTAGCAATATCTCTACCACCATTTCTTGTTGCAACAACAGGAACATCATTATAGCTTTCCTTAACAATACTGTGGTTATGAGCAAGCTGTAATACATCTACCTCTGGGTTTACCTCCAAAATCTTGAGGCCAGAGTCTGAACCATTATCTTCATCAAACTCAGCATATGTACCCATATGAGCAGATACAATAATGATATCTACATCTTTATCAAGCTTTGCAATTTCATCTTTTACTGCATAAGCTGCGCTTTCGAAGATATAGTCTTCAATACCTTCCTTACCGCCATCCCAAATTGGAACATCTGGAGTAACAACACCAATTACTGCAACCTTTACACCATCACGATTAATGATTGTTGTACCAGCACCAGTAACATACTTACCCTTTGCATTCTTTACATTTGCAGCAAGAACTGGGAAATCTGCTTTAGAAAGGATTTTCTTCATTGAAGTAATACCCCAGTTGAATTCATGGTTACCAAGTGTCATAGCGTCATAACCCATAAAGTTCATTGCAGCGATAACTGGATGTAATTCATCTGGATTTTTGTTTGCAAGGTCATCAGTCATGATTGTACCCTGAATATCATCACCAGCATCAAGTAAAATTAAACCAGGATGTGTTTCTCTTTCACTTTCAATGAAAGTATAGAGTCTAGACATACCGTTATTTGTGCTTTCCTTTGAATCTTCATATGAGAAACCCCAAATATTTCCATGCATGTCTGATGTACCAAGGATTACCAATTCAAAAGGTTCTCCAGGAACACGATTAGAAACCATTTCACTCTTCTGAGATGTTGCACAAGACATAGTTGTAAATAATGTAACACAAATCAAAAGAACAGCTAACAAAATGTTGTGTTTTTTCATTTATTCCTCCATAGCAAGAATTTGTTTAAATAATACCATGTTTTTAATACAAAAATCTGGTTTTTAAAAATAAATCTTGAGGAATTATTCATACATATATTTTTAATAACTCTTAGTTTTTACAATTTCCTTTGTCAGAGCACTAGATAAATGGCAGTGAAATTTTCAATTAGATGATATTTAATAATATAGTAAATTTAGGTATATTTTTATAATGAAAATTATGGAGGAAATTTATGAGCAAAAATAAATTATCTATTATTTTACTTTCTCTTGTTCTCGTATTTATGCTTATTTCTTGTAGCAATAATACCCCTGGTGCATCTGCAACAGGTCTATTAGTAGGAAGAGTAGGAACTGTCTTTGCCGATCCTAACTATAAATATGATGTTGCATATAAAAATGGGTCTACTAGATATATTGCAGATGTTACTGTGAGCCTTTCAAATGGATCTTACACATATCCTTCATCTGTTAAAGGTGAATTACTTAAATTCGATGGTTCCAATTGGATAAGCGTACAGAAAAATATTACAGAACAGATAGTATTTTCTGAAAGTGGTACCTATAAAGTAAAGTATACAGCTGATGGTTTTACTGCTGATACAGGAGAGTTCCCGGTATATAAACCTGGTGAGTTATACAATTTTGCTGCGACAAAACCTGTATATGCAGAAGGGTCTCAGATGGTAAAGACCGATTTCACTTATACTTACTGTTACAAAGATGAAAGTGGCTCTATAGGACTGACAAACTCTTTACCACAAGATAAGGTATCAATTTATACACGTGATGAACATCTTACATTCATCACACTGCTTGATGACCAAGATATGTATAAATCATCAGAAAATAAGGTTTATGCAGGCATATTGATTGAAAGCCCTGATACTCCAAAAGGATATATAAATAAGGAAATTGAAATCCAAGTAAAAAGTGACTGCAAAACAGATATTAAAAGTCTTGCATATTACAAGCTAAAGAAGGGAACTACTAATGAATATGAATTCTCTGGCAATATATACAAACGATTCAAAGATGACGACGAAAAAATTATCGGAAGAACAGTAATTCTCAGCAAAACTGATGATAAAGTTAAAAAAGCAGAAGGTTTTTCAATTGAAATTAGTGATCTTATTCAAACCGAAAGCACAATTACTCTTGATAAGTTGAAGGAAGAGTACAATAAAGAAGGAGGACAATGGTCACCTACGGATACGTTTAACACAAAAGAATATTTAGATGGTCCTGGATATATACTCTTAAGGATTACTGAGAAAGATAAAGAAATAACTAAAGACAATCCTAGTTATGGTTACATCAGAGTTCGTAAGTAATCAAGAATAGTTTTAAAGATACTGGCCGTTATCAAATAATGACGGCCTTTCTTTTAAGTTGTAAAAGCGTATTTAAAGTTAATATAAAATTTTAATAAATCTTAGAATAATAAGAATTAATTATTTTTGGAAAACTTCTTAGTTGAACCATGCATCGATATAAAAGTAAAATAAATATTAAGGTTGAAATATATTTCTGCTTTTATCTTGAATAAAAAGCAATAATATGTTGCGTTTAAAGGATATAGGATATATGCACAGAAGAAAAATATTAATAGTAGTTATCACATTAATGCTACTTTTCACTTTTATTTCTTGTAATCACTCAACATCTGGGCCTCAAGATGTAATTAGAAAGATTACAATAATTGGAGATTATTCACTTGCAGGAATTCCCTCTGAAGTAAAAAATGGAACCGTAATTACATTTCCAGAAAAGATAATCAACGGC
>JAQYFM010000145.1 GCA_028723145.1 Spirochaetales bacterium
CTATCCAGGTCCTGACTTTTTAGAAATTATGCCTAAAAACATAAATAAAGGTACAGCAGTAATTGATTTATCAAAACACTATAACATACCTGTATCAGATATTATGGTACTTGGAGATGATATCAATGATATTGAGATGCTCAAAATAGCAGGAGTATCTGTAGTAATGGGTAATGCTAGTGAAGATATAAAAAGACTAGGTTCATATATCACTTCTGATAATAATAGCGATGGTGTGGCTAAAGCTTTAATGCATTTTTGGAGGGAGATGTAGTAAATGACAAGTACAGAGAGAAAAAAGGCAATCTTAGAACGAGTTTCTAGGAATAAAAGTATTCAAATAACAGATCTAGTGGAGCAGTTTGATGTCTCTGTTATGACCATTAGAAGAGACTTGGCTGAATTAGAAGAAAAAAAATATATAACAAGGGTATATGGTGGTGCTGTTTTAAATGAAGAGGAACTAAATAAACCATATTTTCCCCGTGCAGAAATAAATAGTGATATTAAGGATAAAATAGCAAAAAAAGCTTCTGAATTAGTAAAAGAAGATGATACATTAATCCTAGATTTAGGTACTACCGTATTACAGGTCTCAAAATATCTTGGTGGAAAGAAAGGTATTTCTGTTGTTACATGTTCTATCCCTGTTATTAATGAGCTTGAAAAATATCCAAATGTTAATGTCTTTTCTCTTGGTGGAGAGCTGAAGAGGGATAACCATGCCTTCTTGGGAAGTGGCACAGAAAAGGAGATAGAAAAGTATTGTGCTGATATCGCGTTTATTGGATGTGCTGGTATTTCCTTTGAATTTGGATTAACTAATTTCTATCACCAAACAGCTTATCTTTGCTCGAAAATTATTAAGCAGTCAAAGAAAGTAATATTACTTGCCGATAGTTCAAAATTTGGAAAAGCTAAATCCGCAGTAGTAGGTAAATTAACAGATATTGATGCTCTCATTACCGATGATGGTATTCCAAAAGAATATCTTGAATTCTTTGAGCGTTCAGGTGTTGATGTTATTACAGTAGAAAATAAGAAAATTGATTAGTTTTTTTGTTAACTTTTTAGTAGTTTTGTAACATAAAGTGAACTAATTTAAAATAAACGAACAAAAAGTTTGACAGATTGTGTTCTCAATTATATCATTATTGTAGATATAGGGGAGGATACATGAGAAAAAATATCAAAATTAGACACGCTGTTAAAAAATATGGTAACAATGTGATCATTCCAGATTTAAACCTTGATGTAAAAGAAGGTGAGTTTTTTACACTATTAGGACCTTCTGGTTGTGGTAAAACAACTTTGCTTAGAATGATTGCAGGGTTTAACTCGATTGAAGGGGGTGACTTCTACTTTAATGAAACTAGAATCAATGATATGGATCCTTCAAAGAGAAATATCGGTATGGTTTTCCAAAATTATGCTATCTTCCCTAATTTAACTGTTAGAAAGAATGTTGAATTTGGTTTAAAAAACAGAAAACTCCCAAAGGATCAAATTAAGCAACAAGCTGAACATTTCATGAAACTAATGCATGTAGATGAATATGCTGATAGACTTCCTGAGCGTCTTAGTGGTGGTCAACAGCAGAGAGTTGCGCTTGCACGTGCTTTAGCAATTACTCCTGATGTGCTACTCATGGATGAGCCTCTTTCCAACTTAGATGCAAAGTTAAGAGTTGAAATGAGATCTGTAATTAAAGAAATCCAAAATGAAGTTGGAATTACAACTGTTTATGTAACTCATGACCAGGAAGAGGCTATGGCTGTTTCTGATAGAATTGCAGTTATGAATGGTGGTGTTATTCAACACATTGGTACACCAAAGAATATCTATCAACGTCCAGCAAACCTCTTTGTTGCAACATTCATTGGTAGAACAAATGTTGTTCCAGCTAAGTTAATTGTATCAAATGGTGTCGCTAATCTTTCCTTTGGTACATACTCTACAGAAATAAAGGGTGTTAGAAAAGAAATGATGCATAATCAAAATGTAGTTGTTTCTATCAGACCTGAAGAGTATAAACTTGCTGTTGGTAATGTAGAAGGTATCGAAGCTACAGTTAAAGATTGTGTTTTCTTAGGTTTAAATACTCACTACTTTGTTAAACTAAAAACTGGAGAAGAAGCAGAAATCATTCAGGAATCAACTATTGATTCAATCATTGAAAAAGGAACAAAAATACGTCTTACAATCAATACCTCAAAAGTTAATATTTTTACCGAAGATGGAAGTGAAAATATCTTAGAAGGCGTTGTTAACGATAAAGATAAAGAGGTATGACTATGATGAAAACCAAGTATAAATTTGATATTTGGAGCATAGTATCAGTTGTTCTCTTCTTCCTTTTTATGCTCTTTTTAATCTATCCTCTCTTTGGGATAATGAAGCAATCATTAGTAGATGCAAATGGTAAATTGTCTCTAGCACAATTTAGCAAGTTCTTTTCACAAAAGTATTACACAAATACTATATCAAATAGTGTTAAAGTAACTGTTGCTGTAACTCTTTGTTCTCTATTAGTCGGAATACCAATGTCTTACTTTTATTCCTTCTATAAACTAAGAGGTGCTAAATTTATCTTTACAATTAGTATCCTATGTTGTATGAGTGCGCCATTTTTAGGTGCATATTCCTGGATATTACTACTCGGTAGAAGTGGTGTTATTACAACATTCTTTAAAGATACCTTTGGAATAAATATTGGTAACATTTATGGATTTGGCGGAATTTTGCTTGTCCAAACCTTAAAGTTTTTCCCTCTAGTATTTATCTATATGAATGGTGCTTTTAAAAATATTGATAATTCTTTAATGGAAGCATCAGCTAATTTAGGATGTACCGGTGTAAAGAGACTATTTACTGTTATTTTAAGCTTAGTAATGCCTACTGTATTAGCTGCTTCATTACTAGTATTCATGAGAGCTTTTGCTGACTTTGGTACTCCTGTAGTAATAGGTGAAGGTTATATGACATTCCCTGTATTAATTTATAGAGAGTTCGTAAACGAAAATGGCGCTGACTTTGGCTTTGCTTCAGCAATTTCTGTAATTGCTATTGTTGTAACAGCTTTAGTATTCTTCTTGCAAAAGTGGGCAACAAGAAAGTTTAGTTATTCAATTAACTCTCTTCATCCTGTTGAAAAGAAGAAAGCAAAGGGAATTGGAAACGTATTAATGCACCTTTACTGTTATCTAGTATGTTTAGTTGCATTCTTACCACAAGTATATATCATTTATCTTTCATTCTGTAAGACAAATCCTGCAGGAACAATCTTCCTTAAAGGATTTTCACTTGGAAGCTATAAAGCAGCAATGAATAGACTCTTAGTAAGATCTATGACTAATACAGTTAAGCTTGGTGTATTTGCTCTAGTAATTATAATATTTGTTGCAATTTTAATTGCTTACCTAACAGTTAGAAGAAAGAATTTATTAAATGATACTATCGATACTTTTTCTATGATCCCTTACATCATGCCTGGTGTTGTTATTGGTATTGCTCTTTTAACTGCTTTTGGTAAAAAGCCATTAAAGTTAACTGGAACATTTACAATAATGCTATTAGCGGTAGTTATTCGTCGTCTTCCATACACGATTAGATCTGCTACAGCAACACTTTCTCAAATCCCAATGAGTATCGAAGAAGCTGCATTAAGTCTTG
>JAQYFM010000146.1 GCA_028723145.1 Spirochaetales bacterium
AAGCCAAAAGACAATGATAATTATTGGATACACACTCTTCCTTCCGTAATGGAAATATTAGTAAAGCTAGATATTGCTACTTGTACAAAGGTGAAAAGAAATCCTGGTAGACCAAGAAAACAAAAGCCTGTATCTGACAAACCTAAACGTCCAAGAGGCAGGCCTAGAAAGAAGTCTTAGTCCTATATTTTGGGAAACTACTAATGTATATCATCTTGGGTATTTATACGTATTATTGATATATCATCTCTATTTAGAGTTACCCTGATAATATGCTCTACAAGAGGAATATTATCTTTTGCCATGGTACGAAATAAAGCATCGTTAATAGGACGTAGAGATTTAGCAATCTCTATTTCCTCTTTAGTGTATTTTATTTTCATTATTATTTACCTCAAAACTTATCATAGGCGAGATAGTATTACTAAGACTTACTATCTCTTAACTTTTTATTACCTCCTATGAATAATAGAAGTAAAATGATTAAAAATATTTGTTAAAAACAATATAAATAGCCTAAAAAGTAAAATAATTTATTTTATAATAATTAAATATTTTTATCAAAGAGTAAAAACTTTGCCTAACACGAATAATATAATTATTGGTTAAGCAAAGTTATTAAATTAAAATGGATTAAATGGATATTCATCCTTAATTTTACTTAATCTTCTATCAATATCATTTGGAATAAAAATCTCTTCATCGTCTAGTTTAAATTCTTTAAGAACACTTCTTCCAAATAATAATTCTATTCTTTCTTCACTAACTCCACTTTCCCTAAGTTTTTTTAGCAGAATAAGCATTGAAGAAAAACCAGGTAGTCCTGATGCTCCACCTTCCTTATCCTCTAAAGTATGAGGTGCATGATCACTTTCAATATTATCAATTGAACCATTGATAATACTTTCAAAGATAAAAGCCCTATCTTCTTCACTTCTTAATGGAGGATTAACTTTTAATAGTGGATTATTCCTTGCATCATCAATTGATAGTAAAGCATGGTGAGGGGTAGCTCCCATTTTAATGTTTAAGCCTTCCCTTCTAGCTTCTAAAACCTTTTCAACTCCACCTTTGGTAGAAATATGAGCGATATGAAGAGTGCCCTTAAAGCCTGTATCTTTACAAATTTTTATTATATCTGAAATTGATTCAACCTCAGATATATTTGGTCGAGCTAAAGAATGGGTTTCTCCTTTGCCTTTTATGTAAAGATCATTTTTCATTAAACTCTCTTTTTCTGCATGTACTGTTAATACACCATCAAAGCCAGCTAGAGTTAAGGTTTTTACAATTTTCTCTTGCTCTTCATAATTTACTATACCCATATTACCTGTTGAATGGCCTAAAAACATCTTTAAGCCAACGACAAGAGGAAATAGCATAAAGTAGGTATTAACAGCTTCCTTAATTTGGTTTTCATCAGCTGTTAATCCCATATGAATATGGTAGCCTACTTTATATTTTTTAACGCTTTCACTACTAAGAGATAATCTAGTAAGAACAGCCTCCTTATTTGTTAGAGGTGGCTTTGTATTTGGCATATCAAAAACTCTTTGAAAGCCTGCTAATTTAGCAACCTTCAAACCATGTTCTATGGTTTCTTTATTTGCTAATTCGAAATCTCTTAGATGTACGTGAGGGTCAATCATGAAAGTAAATCCTTTGCGTTATTAAGTAGGTAAGAATATGTAAAGAAAGTTCCATATTGGCATGCTAATCGATCACCACAAACACATTCCCCACACATTCCAATTCCACACATTGTGCTTCTTTCCATTGACATATAAATATCATCTTTACTTATGCCAAGACTTGTTAGTTTACTAGCAGCAATAGACATAAACTTTTCAGGTCCTACGATATATACTGCAGTGTCATTAGCATCATAAATGTGCTCACTAATATGATCTAGTACTCTACCTGGCTTACCATCATCTGCAATAACTGTGTAAGTGCCAAAGTTATTGAAGAAGTCCTCAAATAGCGCTTTATTATCAACACCAATTGGGTCAAGTGTAGTTCCAACTAGTACATCGACTTTTGAGTTATCAGCTTCAACCATATTACAAAGAAGAGGAAGTACTGCAACACCAGAACCACCACCGATTAATAATACGTTCTTCTTTTTCTCATGGATAAGTGGTTTTCCATATAAGCCTCTAGTATAAATTGTATCGCCTTCTTTGAGCTCAAATAGCGCTTTAGTAAACTCACCTCTCTTTCTAATTAAGAAGGTTAATGGTTCATTGTGAGCAACACTAAATGGCTTTTCACCCTTTCCAGGGATAAATAGGAATGCAAATTCACCTGATTTACAATTTAGCTTACCACTTAATGTAATAATGAGCATATCCTTAGTATGTTCTACAACAGATAATACAGTATGCTTTGTGTATTCCATTCTGTTATCTGTTCTGATAAAGGATGATGCTTTGTTTTCAATTGTTTTTTGATCTAATAAAGCAATAGTTTCATCCTTTAAACAATCAAGATAAGCTCTCCAGTTTTGCTGCTCAACAGTTCCAAAAACAGAACCTAGCCCTACAGCATCAGCACCTGCTGAAATCATAGCACTTACATCGTAAGCATCGCATAACCCGCCCATTCCAATAATAACAGGTTCATCGCCAATAGCAGTTCTGATTTGTTTTACAGCTTCAAGTGCTCTTTCCTTAACCCACTTTCCGCTCTTACCACCTTTACCACCAAGCTTATTATTTAAAATTGGCATACCACTTTCTTTGTGGAGATGGACCTCTGGTCCCACTGTATTAATTGCAACAATACCATCTGCACCTGCATCAATAACAGCTTTTGCAATTGATCCAATATCATCAACATTAGGAGTGAGTTTAATTAATAGAGCTGATTTTTGACTTGGGAATGCTTTCCTTATTTCTCTTACATACAAACTTGCCACATTTAAATCACAGCCAATAGATGCTCCAAAACCTTTTGCAGCATGTGGACATGAAAAATTTAATTCAATTGAATCAGCAATTTCATCGAAAGCTTTAATTAAAGTAATAAAGTCCTCAACATTTGATGCACTAACTGAAACATTTAATAGAGCTCGTAAGCCTTCCTTTCTTATTTTCTCTAGAGGAGGTAAGCTTTTTTCTAGTCCTGGGTTTCTAAGCCCAACAGAGTTACCAAATGAACCTGGAGTAAGCTCACAAATAACTGGTTCTCTATTTCCTGGATTCGGATTAACTTGGAAGCTTTTTGTTGTAATTACATCAATAGAAGGTTGCTGTTTATCAAAATATC
>JAQYFM010000147.1 GCA_028723145.1 Spirochaetales bacterium
TTTTTACTGGTAATATTGTTGGTGAAGAAGCTTTAGCAGCAATAAATCTTGGTCTGCCAATTCTTTATTTATTTCTGGGCTTAGGATTATGTTTAGGAGTAGGTGGATCTGTAGTTGCTGGTCAGCTTTTAGGTGCTGAAAATGAAAAAAGAGCTTCTGAAGTATTTACTCAAACAATTGTATGTACACTTATTATATGTACTATTACATCAATAGTAGTATTTGCTTTATTTTCTCCAATATTAAACATATTAAGAGCAGAAGGTAATCTCGCAGTATACTTCACAAAATACTATCAAATAATGCTATTTGCTTATCCATTTATGGTATTAAGTACTACACTTGGAATATTCATCAGACTCAATGGAAAACCTCAATTTTGCATGTTTGTTAGTATATTGAATGCTCTATTAAACTGCATTTTAGATTATATTTTGATGGTAAAATTCAATATGGGTGTAACAGGTAGTGCATATGCATCACTATTTGTTCAAATTCTTTCTTGTATTCTTGAACTATTATATTTCTTTAAGAGTAGAGCGGGCTTGAAAATAAAAACATACAAATACGACAAAATGCTTACAAAACAAATGTTATTTAATGGCTCTTCAGAGTTTATTGGAGAGATGGCAAGTGCAATATCAATGTTTTCATTTAATTATGTTTTAATGCGTTATGTAGGAAAAGAAGGTGTTGCTGCCTTTACAACGCTTGGTTTTGCTGTCTATTGCTTTAGCATGATAGCAATAGGATTTGGACAAGGTATGTGCCCTCTTATTAGCATAATACAAGGAGCAAAGGATTTTAGCCTATCGATTGATATTAGAAAAATAACTAATAAAATAGTTACTTGTGTTGGCTTAATATTTGCTATTTCCTTTATATTTTTAGGAAGAGATTACGCCTCTTTATTTGGTTTAAGTATTACAACAAGCAATATGGTTATAGAAGGATTTTACTTTATGTCAATTTCATTTCTTCTGATGGGATATAATGTAATTAGTTCTATGTATTTCACCAGTTGTGGTGATGCAAAGTCCTCTGCAATTATTTCATCTCTTAGAGGAATAGTATTACTATTACTATTTACATATCTTTTTCCATACTTCTGGGGATTAAGAGGCATATGGGCAGCAACTCCGATGACAGAGCTATTGACAGCTATAGTAACAACATATCTTATATTAAAGCATCGTAGGGGTGGTTTTGATGGAAGAGAATAAGAATATTGATAGCAATATCATCAACCAAGCAATTGAATACATATTTGAGCATATAGATGAAGATATCTGTGTTGATGATGTTGCCTCCCACTGTGCTTATTCTAAGTACCATTTAATGAGACTATTTAAAGAGCATACCGATGAGGCTTTATACCAATTTATTAAGCGTATTAGACTAGAAAGGAGTGCTTTAAAACTTAAAATAGAAAAAGAGAGAAGTATAACTGATATTGGAATTGATTATGGTTACTCCTCTTCAAATTTTGCAACAGCCTTTAAAAAGCAATTAAATGTGTCTCCAACAGACTTTAGACGTAATAGTGAAGAGATTGTTAAAAAGAGTTCTTTTTATCAAGAAAAATCAATAGAGGAGATAACCAATCCATCAAAATTAATTTCAATAGAGTATTTATCTCCGATTAAGGTACTATATGAAAGAAAAATAGGAAATTATCATGATCTTCCCTTAGCATGGAATAAATTTTTGGATAAATATGCTTCTTTCATTGATAATAAAACGACATTTATTGAATGTACTATCGATGACCCAACAATAACAGATGAAGATAAATGTATGTTTGAAATTTGTCTAACTGTTCCTGATAGTTTTAACGATGATACTCATTTAATTAAAACCTTTGAAGGTGGTAAATACGCGGTATATCACTTCAAAGGTTATCCACAATATATGTTTATGGTTTACCAAAAGGCTTTATGCAATTGGCTATACCAAACAGGAAATAGACTTGATGAAAGACCAACAATAGATATCTATCGCCTAATAAGAGCTGATGGCTATATGGAGATAGATATCTGTTTTCCTATAAAATAATTACTTGGCTAGAGTAATTAGGGTATCTCCTGTAACTCTGAAAATTGTCCAATCGGAGAGAGGTTTTGCCCCAAGAGATTGATAAAACCCTGAATTCTGCTTTAATAACTATGGCATCTGAATAGAGAACAGCTTATCAGTAGCCTCAGTTGGAGGACAGTCAAGCAACTTAGCAAGGTATTCCCTCTGTGTCTTGCTCACCAGTCCTTTAAGTTCCTTTGCCTTTTTCAAGTGTTCTATCTTCACCTTTGAGAATGTAATCTTGTCAAGAGCAGTGCGGATGGAATTTAGAGTCCACTGACCATTGAAGCCCTCCATCCTCCTGCGAATCTCGGAAATCAGAATTGAGGAGATGAATAGCGTGAACAGCTTCCCGTCCATGGCCTTGGTTAAATGTGTACCTAGTCTTTTGGCATCCTGTTCGTTTTTGAGATCATAGAATGCCTTTTCAACAGCATCCTTGGATCTGTAGATTTCTAGGACCTCGCGGCTAGAGAGATCCACCTGATCAGTCACGATTGCTAGATAGCCAGCATAGTGACTTTCGGCATTCTCAAGGGCTTTTTCCTTATAGGAATAAGTTTTCTTCTCAACACCATCAACGGTCTCAATATTCATGTCGAAATACTTTGCATAAAGAGCGGCATGTGCATCATTCCAGTCTCCTGCATTGAGCTCCCTGAAACATTCAGCAAGCTTCATGTCCAGCTTCATTCCTCTCTTGCCTACATCTTCGTTGTCGGATGTATAGACATGAATCCGGCATGGCCAGTGAAAATTTTCATTGCTCCAGTATTGAAGAGATGATGTCTTTGCATAGACAGCCTCTCCGTTACTGGTGACTATTATGTTTGATGGATGTCTAATCGAAGACCTTGCTTCATCAATGGCATCCTTTGCCTTGCCTGATGAGAGAGACATGGCAACAATGAACTGGTAATTGAAGCTGTACATTGAATTTATGTTGTGTGCAGCATAGAATCCTTTGTCCATAACGAACAGAAGGTTCTTCATGTTGAATGCAAAGCCTTCCCTCATCACGCGCTCAAGGGTGGAAACATCGTGAATGTTACCGTCATGAACATGATAGTAGAGTGGCAGCTTTGATCCACTGTCCACAATAAGGCCTAGATTGATTTGAGGAAGATCTTCATGGTCCCTGTTGTAACCGAACTCCACCATCTCATTTTCCTTAGAGTAGGATGAAATTGATGTTATGTCGTTGAAGCATGCCTTGCCTGATGAGGCAACATTACGCCATCTCTTCAGAAAGTCCTTTCTTCTTGCCTCTTCCATTCCAGAGAAAAGCCTCGTTATATCGGGACTTTCCAGGCTC
>JAQYFM010000148.1 GCA_028723145.1 Spirochaetales bacterium
ACTTTCCTCGAATAAAATTGCTCATAGGCTATATGAAGGAATTGGCTTTAGAAAGTGTGATGTTAAGAATTGGTATGCAGGAAATACCGGTTGGACAGATTTTTATTTGTTTGAATATTATTGGTACAAAGAAACAAAAAAATAATATATTTGTAATGTATATTCATATTTTGTAAAAGGATTGTTATAATACCATAATTTTTTAGATTAAAAGGATAAAATATGAATTTTAAAAGAGCGATTATTGCTTTATTATCAGTATTACTTCTGTTAAGTGGATGTACAAATAAACAAGACAGCAATAGTGAAATAAAGCTTGATCCAAATAATCCAGTATCATTAACAATTTGGCACTACTATAATGGTGCTCAGCAAGCAGCATTTGATGAATTACTCCAAGAATTTAATGCTACAACTGGTAAACAAAAGGGAATATATATAGAAGGTTATTCTCAAGGTTCTGTTTCTGACTTAGAGAAAGCATTATCTGATTCAGTAGCTGAAAAGGTTGGTGCAAAAGCTATGCCTGATATTTTCTCAACCTATGCTGATACTGCATATGCAATTCAAAAGCAAGGAAAGCTTGCCAATTTAAAATCATATTTTACTGATGAGGAATTAGCCCTCTATGTAGATGGCTACATCGAAGAAGGATATTTCTTTGATGATAACGCTCTATATTTATTCCCTGTTGCTAAATCAACAGAAGTAATGATGCTAAATACAACTGATTGGGAGCCTTTTGCTAAGGAATGTAATGTAAGCTACGATGACTTAGCAACAATTGAAGGTGTAGTTGAGGTTTCTAAAAAGTATTACGAGTGGTCTAATGGTAAAGCCTTCTACGGTAGAGACTCTATGAGTAACTATTTTGTTATTGGCATGAAGCAGATGGGTGTTGATATTTTTGATGTCAAGGATGGAAATGTTACAATTAGAGCTGAAAAGGATAAGATTCGCCGTCTTTGGGATAATTACTATGTTCCATTTGTAAGTGGTTATTTTACTGCTTTAGGAAAGTTTAGATCAGATGATGTAAAAACAGGTGATATTCTATGTTATACAGGTTCAACATCATCATCAATGTATTTCCCTGATGAGGTAGTTTTAGATGATGGTAATAAGAAAATTGAATATGTTGTCCTACCTGCACCAATTATGAAAGCTGGAGAACGCTATGCAGTACAGCAGGGTGCTGGCATGGCAGTAACTAAATCAGATGTGAAGAGAGAATATGCTGCAACAGAATTCTTAAAGTGGTTTACAGCTAAAGAAAACAATTTAAGATTTGTTTGTGAATCTTCATATCTGCCTGTAAGAAAAGATGCCAACTCAATAGATTCTTTAGATTTAGTAATTAAAAATCAAAATTTAAATGTTAATGAAAAGGTTTATGATTGCTTGGTTTCTGTATTAAGCCAATCTGATAGTGTTAAATACTATACAACTAAGAGTTTTAACAACGGTTATCAAACACGTAAGGTTCTAGATTTTAATCTCTCTGATAAAGCAGTAGCAGATAAAAAGGCTATTGAAAGTCTTATTTCATCTGGCGTTTCTCGAGATGAAGCTTTAAGAAAATATATTGGTGATGAATCATTTGAAAGCTGGTATAAATCTTTCTGTGATAAACTTGAAACAACAGCCCATAAATAATTATTTAGAATAAGAGGTATTAGATGAAAAATAAGAAGAGAAAGATTATATATTTATTACTAATACCTCTAATTTTTGTTGTAATCCTTCAAGGTTTACTACCTTTTTCTACACTTAATTTTTTAAAGACAAAAGAAACCTTAGCTCAGAATGCGGTTAACATAGATAGTTATCTAGTTGAAAACCGTAAGGTAGTTCTCGAGAATGCGATGCTAGATCAATGGAACGAGATATCTAGTGAATCGATTTTCCTTGATAGTGCTTTAAAAGAGCTGTTGAAGGAAAATGATATTACCATCGAGGAGTTTCTAAATAATAAAATTATTCAGCGCAAATACGTTGAAAATATATTTGGAGAACTTTTAGATTATCTAAGAAGAGATAATACTTGTGGAGTATTTTTAATACTTGCTAATGATAAAGATATTGATAATGCAAATGATTACGTAGGTGTTTTTGTCAGGGACTCAGATCCTACAACAAGAACTCAAAGTGACTCTGACTTACTATTTGAGCGTGGTGATAAAACATTAGCAAGAAGCTCTGGAATTGCTTTAGATAGTTCTTGGAATACTATGTTCTCTTTCCTTGGAAATGGGGTAAGAGCAGCTGATGACTTTTTCTATAAGCCATATATTTTAGCAAAGAATAATCCAGAGGCCTTAATTACTGATTTAGCCTATTGGTCTCTACCTTTCGTTCTTGAAGACCATAGAATGGATAACCATGAGATGATTACATACTCTATCCCTCTTTGTTTGGATGGAGAAGTCTATGGTATTTTAGGAAGTGAGGTCTCAACTGCATATATAGAAAACTCATACTTACAAGTAAGGGACTTAGACCGTAATTTAAATGCGGGCTATGCAATTGCACTTGATCTTGGCAATGATAGATATAAGATCATTTCTGGAAAAGGGCTTCTTTACAACAGTATTAGAAGAGATAATGAGATATTTAGCTTAGAGCAAACTAATTACAAAGATTTATTTAAAGTAAGTAATACTAATATTGGAAAACAAGGAATTTATTCCGCAAAGTCTAGTTTTAAGCTCTACGGAGGAAAGGTGCCATATGATAACACCAATTGGGTGTTATGTGGGTTTGTAACAGAGGATTCAATTTTTGGCTTAGGTAACCAACTGTATCGTACGATACTTCTTGCAATTTTTATGTGTGCCCTAATAGGTGTAGCTGTCATGATTTTTGCGGTTCGCTATATTTCTCGACCAATCCTTCGCCTAATGGATTCTGTTCGTGGGGGAATGGAAGGCCTTATTAGCTTTAAGCCTTCCAATATTGTAGAAATTGATGAACTTCATGAAGTTGTGCAGAACTTAACTGAAACAGAAGCAAAAACAGAAAAGCAACTTATTGAGGAAAAAGAACGATATAGAATTGCCCTTGAGAGCTCTAATGATGAATTTTTTACCTATCGTGAAAAGAGTAAAACTCTTGAGATTGTAAATAGTAAAATCTACGATGGCTTATGGGATATTAATGAATTTTGGCAAAAAGCAATTGAACCTCGGGTTTCTTACAAAGAACAAATTGCGTTAATGGAGCAAATTCAAGGAGATAAAATTGAAGGTTCAATTGAAGTATGCTTCAAAAATGCTGATGGTGAACACTACATGGAAATCAACTGGAAGAGGGTTGTGGATAAAGCAAGTGGTGATAGAACAACTGTTGGTTATTTACGTGATATACATGAAACTAAACTCAAGGAGCTTGAGCAACTGAAGCGCCAAATCCTTGATCCAGTAACACACTGTTATCGCTTAGAATATGGAAAGGGTTTATTGGAAAATGCAGATAGAAGTAATGGTGTATTAGTCATTATTGATATTTGTGATTTCTCATCTATTGTAAAAGATAATGGATTAATATTTGGAGACATACTTTTAAATGAACTTGCTCTGATTATTAAAACTATTTGTAGCGATGAAATCTTAATTCGCTCTGATTCTAATTCTTTTATTTTATGGCTTCCTCTTTTTTCTTCTATTGAAGCAAAGAGAGCACTTCACAGGATTGAAGAGGAGTTCTCTTCATTAATTCGGCCTGATGCATTAATTCTTAAGGTAAAAGCAGGCCTTGTAAGTGCAAATAATGAGAGTGTAAAAGAGCTAATTGATAAAGCTAATTCTGCATTGATTGTTGCAAAGAGAAAGGGCTTTGATATTGAAGAGTGGAATAGCAATATTGGTGTAAGAGAAGCTTTCTTTGGTGAAATCTTATCACAAAACAATATTGATAATATGGGATTAGCATCTCTTCTTTTAAATCTATTTGATAGAACTAATTCTACTGCGGCAGCCCTTGATTTAGCATTTAAAAGGTTGTCAAAACACTTTAATTTAATTGATTTACTAGTAACCTCCTTTTCAAGTGAGTACTTGTATGGTCTTGTCGATTATTGTTGTAAATATAAGAAAACACCTGAAGGTATTGAGCCTGTTTACCATCTAAGTGATAAAGATTATCAAGAGATGAATAAGTTATCGGCTCTGAATACCTTATTATCGATGGATGAGGCTGTTGATACTGCGGCAATCTTCCAAAAAGATTTAGGCCCAAGAAATGGTATTACCTTTTATATGTCTGATAATGGGCAATATTCAGGTTCAATCTTCTTTGTAGGTTTGGATCCTGCTTTGTTGATGGATAAAGATAAAGCTAATTTATTAAGTGAAATAAGCACTGTTATTCAAAATAGAGTAAACCAAGAGCGTCATGATTTATCTGCTAGGGCTAAGTCAGACTTCCTAGCTAGAATGTCTCATGAAATTCGAACACCAATGAACGGTATCATTGGTATGAGTGAAATAGCCCTCCAAGAGGGTCAAAGCCGTGAAGTAATTATCGATTGCTTAAAGAAGGTTAGAGCTTCCTCTGACTATCTATTGGGCTTACTAAATGACATTTTAGATATGTCTAAGATTGAAAGTGGAAAGATGACACTATCAAAGAATGACTTTGATTTAAAGAAACTTATTGATGAACTTCACCCTGTACTTGATGGAGAATTTGCTGATAAAAAACAAACACTAGCTTTTGATATCGATTTAAAGCATAAGTGGTTCTATGGTGATGCATTACGCATTACTCAAGTATTAATTAATTTGTTAGGTAATGCAGTAAAGTACTCTCCAAGTGGTTCAAGAACCCTCTTAACTGTTAAGGAAAGTAGATTAGATGATAACACTGCTATTATCTACTTTGCGGTTAGTGATGAAGGCTTTGGAATAGCCGAAGAAGATAAAAATCGCATCTTTGGTATTTTTGAGCAACTAAGTAATTCATCTAACCAGAGACAAGGTACTGGTCTTGGATTATCAATTTGTAACAGATTAATTCATATGATGAATTCTGAAATCTTATTGGACAGTGAAGTTGGAAAGGGCAGTACATTCTACTTCACTCTAGAGCTTCCTATTGTTCAAGAGCCAGAGGTTAAGAAAGAGGAATCAATTGAAGAAATAGATTTCAGCAAAGTTAATATCCTTGTTGCAGAGGACAATGAGCTTAATATGGAAATTATTAGAGCTTTCCTTGAAAAAGAAGGTTGTCATGTTGATTCTGCTTTCAATGGTAGAGAAGCTGTAGAGATGTTTACCTCTTCAGGAGAAGGTTACTATCAAATTATTTTTATGGATGTGATGATGCCTGTCATGGATGGCTTAGAAGCATCTCATACGATTAGAACAAGTAACCACCCAAACCATGAAAATATACCTATTATTGCAGTTAGTGCTAACGCCTTTGATGAGGATATTAAGAGGTCTCTAGCAAGTGGTATGAATGCACATCTATCTAAACCGGTAGAACCAAGTAAGCTTATCGAAATGGTTCGCTATTTTGCGCAAAAAAGAAAATAAAAGTTGTATTTTTTAGCTTTTAAATTTTTGCAACAAAACGCAACATTTTCTGTTTACAAATCTCTTTTTCTCGATTAGCATATATATAGGGTTAAAAAAACTCTTATAATAGCGAGACAATACGGAGGATATGTATGGATTACGCTGCAATCAAGAAGGCTGCAGAAGCTTATGGACCTGCAATGACAAAATTTTTGAGGGATATGATCGCTATTCCTTCTGAAAGCTGTGAAGAAAAGGGTGTTGTATTAAGAATTAAAGAAGAGATGGAAAGCCTTGGTTATGATAAGGTTGAAATCGATGGACTTGGTAATGTAATTGGCTGGATGGGCGATGGAGATAAAATTATTGCAATCGATAGCCATATTGATACAGTAGGTATTGGTAATATTAATAACTGGGAAGCTGATCCTTATAAGGGATATGAAACAGATAAAGTAATCTACGGTCGTGGTGGTAGTGACCAGGAAGGTGGTATGGCTTCTGCAACATATGGTGCGAAGATCATGAAGGACCTTGGCCTTATTCCAGAAGGCTACAAAATCATGGTAGTTGGTTCAGTACAGGAAGAAGACTGTGATGGTATGTGCTGGCAGTATATTTACAACGTAGATAAGATTGTTCCTGAATTCGTTATTTCTACAGAACCTACAGATGGTGGTATCTATCGTGGTCATAGAGGTAGAATGGAAATCAGAGTTGATGTTAAGGGTGTAAGCTGCCATGGTTCAGCTCCTGAAAGAGGTGATAACGCAATTTACAAGATGGCTGATATCCTTCAGGATGTTAGAGCTCTCAACGAGAACCCAGCAGATGACAGTGTTGAAATTAAGGGCCTTGTAAAGATGCTTGATCCTAAGTACAACCCAGATCACTATGAAGATGCGAGATTCCTTGGTAGAGGTACATGTACAACTAGCCAGATTTTCTACACATCTCCTTCACGCTGTGCTGTAGCTGATAGCTGTGCAATCTCAATCGATAGAAGAATGACAGCTGGTGAAACATATAAGAGTTGCTTAAAGGAAATTGAAGATCTCCCATCAGTTAAAAAGTATGGTGATGATGTTAAGGTATCAATGTACTGGTATGACAGACCAGCTTGGACAGGTGAAGTTTATAAGACAGAATGCTTCTTCCCAACTTGGATTAACAAAGAGTCTGCTCCACACGTACAGGCATTAATCGATGCTCACAAGGCACTTTGGGGTGATACAAGACTTTGGGCTGATGATACAGCAAAAGCTAAGAGAGAAGGTAGACCTCTTACAGATAAGTGGACATTCTCTACTAACGGTGTATCAATCCAGGGAAGATATGGAATTCCTTGCGTAGGATTTGGTCCAGGTGCTGAAAGCCAGGCTCACGCTCCTAACGAAATTACATGGAAGCAGGATCTTGTAGTTTGTGCAGCACTTTATGCAGCAGTTCCAATGCTCTATAAGCCAGGTGATAAGAGTGAAAGTGCAACATCTTTCCGCCAGGAACTCACTGGTAATGATATTAAGTAAAATAAGTTACTTTATAACTTTAGGGGAATCTAGAAATAGGTTCCCTTTTTGATTTCTTTTCTAAATTAACTCTTGTATCATTAATTAATGAATCAATATGAAGCTTTTAAAGGAAAGCTGAAACTGTTTAGATTAAAATCTGAAATATTAGGTTTCTTTTTACCAATTACAGGAAAAGAAGTTGCACAACATCTTACGATAAGAAATGATGGTAGAGTTTGGCTAACACGATATGGCTTTAGCTATCCTGTTTATCCTCGCTATGAGAAAAGAAAGAGTGAATATTATAGAATTTCCAAAGAAAGTGTAGATTTAATATTTGAGTTAATTACTACATACTTTACTAATAATTATGATCCCCAGTTTGCTTGTGATGTAGGTGTATGGGATGCTGAATTAATAAATATAGATAATAAATCTTTTCACTATTCTGGCGACCTTATTGGAGAATATATACTTAACGATGTAGATATCTGTATGCTGATAAGAGATGAATTAAAGCTTCCTAATTTATTTTTATTTGATGGAAATGCAAGAGAGGAATTTGTTTCAACTATAGAAGCAATTTTTAATATAAAAAATAATATAGAGAAGCTTTATCTCGATTATGAAAAATGTGAGTTAGGCTTAAGCTTTGAAAATAGTGAAGAGAATACTAATCTTATTATTAAAAGTCCAAATAAAATTAAAAACTTTCTTGAAGAATATAAATTTTCAGAATGGTATTATCTTCCCGAAGATAGTTCTAATACAAGGAATAGACGCTATCAAATAACTATTACCT
>JAQYFM010000149.1 GCA_028723145.1 Spirochaetales bacterium
AAGTCTTCGAAGTGTTAGAAAGCATCTATATGATTCATTGAAATTAAATGGCTGTAAAAAAAATAAATTAGAAATAACTTCATACTCTTTACTTTCTAAAGTTGGATTTAGTGAAGTTGAGAAGGTAATAGATTTATATCCTTTTGAGTTGTCAGGAGGAATGGCTCAAAAGGTTACTATTGCCCTCGCTTTAGCTTCAAATCCAAGTGTAATAATTGCAGATGAACCTACTAATGGACTCGATAGAGAAAATAGAGGAACCTTTATCAAGCTTCTCGAAAGCCTTGATGCTGCTAAAATAATTATAACCCACGATATTTCGCTTTGTGAAATGATGGATAAAATAATCATTTTAAAGGATGGATTTGTTATGGAAAGTGGGGAGGCAAAAGAAGTATTGTCATCACCCAAATGTGAATATACTAAGGCGTTAAGTAATGCTCTTTGCCAAAATGGCATGAAAGAAACTCCAGTAATTAGAAACGAAAATAAGTGTTGTCCATTTTATTCAAGGTGCGAAAAAGGATGCACTGAATGTATAAGTGTTTCTTTACAAGGAGGAATTAATCATAGTTGGAGATGCATCAATGGTTGAAGTTAAAAATCTTTCATTTTCATATAAAGAAAAACTAATACTCTCAAATGCATCCTTTTGCATAAAGGATGCAACTATTACATCTTTTTATTCTCCTAGTGGATCAGGAAAGAGTACTATTGCAAAGCTCCTAACTGGTATCTTACTTCCAAGTAGTGGAGAAATATTTTTATATGGTAAATTGCTCTCCTCAAAGAATCATTATGATAGAAAAAATGGATTAAAGATTCAAATGGTTTATCAAAATCCAACCTCCTCTTTTGATAGCGAACAAAAGCTTATTTCATCAATTATCGAGTTAATAAAATACCATAAGCTTTGCACTAAGGAGCAAAGAAGTGAGTACATTAAGGAGTTTGCTACCTCGTTAAATATTGATCAAGATATTTTAAACCATCTACCAACACAAATATCAGGAGGGGAAGCCCAGAGGATAGCATTAATGAAAGCATTAATGCTAAAACCCAAGGTATTAATTCTTGATGAAGCAACAAGTATGCTCGATGTCTCAACGCAGGCAAATGTTATTGCACTTGTAAAGAGAAAGATTAATGAACTAGGAGGTTCTATTTTATTAATCACCCATGATAAGGCGCTTTCAGAGTGTCTTTCAGACCAAATATATACTATTAAACAAAATAAAATAGAGGAATATAAATGAAAAAGCTGTTACTAATTTTTTTATTTTTTACATTTCAATTAGCAATTTTTTCATCTCCTGCTAAGGAGTATGTAAATGCTGATGAGTTTATTATTGATATTGGAACAACTGCAGTAATTGAGAAAGCTGAGGTAGGAGAATATGCATATGATATGCTTACTTCTGGGTTTTCAAATCTGCCTCTTGTTTCAAAGGATGGTAATGGATCCTACCATCCATTGGTAGCATCATTTGAAACTAATGATTCTAAGACCTGGGATTATAATATTACTCCAGGACTCACTTGGTCTGATGGTGTTGAAGTAACAGCAGAGGATATTCTCTTTACACTCATTTATGAGGATCAAAATGGAAGTGCTAACTTTATTGACCAAGTAGATAGTAAAGGTAATGTTACAAAAGCAAAGTTTATTGGATATACCTTAAGTGAAGATAAGATGATACTTAGTTTAGTTCTTCGTGATGCCAACATAAGAGAGCTATCTAATATGACAAGCTTTAGGATTCTACCTTCTCATCTTTATAGTGATGGTGATGTTACTTTAGCTGATAAAAGAGTTACCTGCGGTCCATTTGTCTTTTCTTCCTTCGATAGTCTATCGGGAACAATAGAATTTGTTCAAAATAAATATTATCCAGTAAAACCTAATGTTGAAAAAATAATTGTTCACCTCTTTGGAAGTGAAGATACAATGTACATGGCTCTTAACAATGGAGATTTAGATTTTACATTTATTTACAATAGTGGTGTTGGTGAAAATTATTTAGATGTATTAAAAGAAAATAATAATCTAGAAATATTAAGTGCTAATGGTCAAGGTATTCCACTTGTG
>JAQYFM010000150.1 GCA_028723145.1 Spirochaetales bacterium
CAGAGTACAGCTCGTTGGTGATGATTTATTCGTTACTAACTCAGAAAGACTCAAGATGGGTCTCGAGAAGGGTGTTGCTAACTCAATTCTTATCAAGGTTAACCAGATTGGTACTCTCACAGAGACTTTCGAAGCTATCGACCTTGCTAAGAGAAATGGTTACACAGCTGTTGTATCACACCGCTCTGGTGAAACAGAAGATGTTACTATCGCAGACCTCGTAGTAGCTCTCGAGACAGGTGAGATTAAGACTGGTTCAATGAGCCGCTCTGACCGTGTTGCTAAGTACAACCAGCTCATCAGAATCGAGGAGATGCTCGGTGACACAGCTAAGTATGCTGGCCGCGATGCATTCCGCGTTCTCTAATAGATAAATAATATCTATCATGCCCTCTAGGATTATTCTGGAGGGTATTTTTTTATTTTCACTATTTCTGCACTTTTTTCTGCACTCAATAAAATTTGAAGATAAAAAGTAGGTCTTCACAAATAAAACAAAAAAATTAAAATATAACTGAAAAATCTAATTAATAATTTTTAATTTTTACGAAAAAAAATAATTTGTAATTAAAACAAAAAAGGAAAAATCAAAAAATCATTGACCAAAATGTAAAGTTTATATTACATACTGTAAAACTAATTAGAATTATGTAATGAATATGTAAAAATTATATCGAAAATATGTAACGTTTGTACAAAATATGAATTTATCTTGACAGTTACACAAGGTGACTTTAAAATATACCTTGTATAATGGAATAAAGGGGAAAGATGATTCCTGTGAATTGTCTCCCGAATTATTTGGAGGAATTATGAAAAAGACAATTGCTATTCTCTTAGTAGCAGTTTTGGCACTCAGTTCAGTATTCGCAGGTTTCTCATTATCTGGCGAAGCAAATGTTAGCCTTACTGGCGACATTGATGGAAAGACATTAGGTTTTAAAAACGGTGACAACAAAGTAAAAGTTACAATTGAAGGTGCAACAGCAGAAAAAGTAAATGAAGGTGAAATCTATGCAGGAATTAAAGCTTCATTAACTATTAAAGATATTAAATCAGAAGATTCAAATACATATGGTTTAGTAGCTAAAGAAGTAAAGATTAAAGAAGCATATATCACTGATGGTAACTGGAAGCTTTCTATTCTTGAAGCAGCTAAGACTCCAACTTTTGCTAAAGGTTGGGAAACATTAAAGAATGATAAAGATGAAGACAAGGCTGTTGTTCTTACTCCTGTTGTAGGAGATGGTGTTCCTGGTGTAACATTTGAAATGGCTGGATGGACAGCAGGTGTTGGTCTTAAGGCAGATTTTGAAGGCAATACAGGAAAGAATGTAATGCTTTCTGTTAAGACTCCTGAGTTCGATTTTGATGCAGTTAAAGTACAGGCTGGTGCAGGTTTTACAAATAATGCAGGTAAGAGAAATGTAGGTTTCGGTGCTAAGGCAGCTTATGCAACAGATGCTTTCTCAGCAACAGTAGGTGCTGATGCAGTTGTAGACGTTAAGGCTTCAAAGTTTGATGCAGCTGTTTCTGCTAACGTAGCTATTGCTCCAGTAACAGTTGATGCAGTATTTGCAACAAAGACTACATTACTAGAAAAAGTTAAAACATATGTAGACAGAGCATATGCTGGTAAAGGTGATAAGGAGAACTACCTCTCAGCTAAAGTAGTTACAGATCTTAATTCATTCGATGTTCCTGTTAAACTTACAGTAGTTGCTCTTGACCTCTTAAAGGATCAGTACTTTGATGTTGAAGCTGCTACAGTTGTAAAAGATGTTAATCTTACAGTATTTGGTGGTTACCAGATTTCTAATTCAAAGTTACACGCTGTTGTAGCTGCTGATTACACAGTAGAAAAAGTTGGTAAGATTTATGGTGCTCTTGACCTCGCTGGAGTTAATGCAGTTGATACACTCAATGTTAAAGTTGGTGTAGAGAACACAACTCTTGTTGCTGGTGCAACACTTAAGACAGAGTATAAGTCAGGTAACTTACTTAAGAGTGTAATTGGTACAGTTACAACTTCAGCTCAGATTAAGTTCTAATTATCTATATTTGATATTAAGACAAGAAATTCCTCAGACTACAAATCTGAGGAATTTTAATATTCAAGGTTGAATGTAATTATATACTTCCCCTATTGAAATTAGTTTAAGAGTATTATCTTTAGAGACTTTTTCATATAGTCTTTCATTAAAACCTGATTTACTAAAAAGATAATAGTATTTAAATTTATAATTAAACTGTTCAGCTTTATTTTGAAGCTTTATCAAAATATCTTCATTAGCAGTTTCTTTTGTCCTCTTACATTCACCGAATAAAGCTTTATTTTCATAAGTTGAGATGCAATCTATTTCTATTTGAGTTTTGGTTTATTTATCACCACCCCACCATCTAGACAAATTGGAATATAAAATGGATCTCTTATAGGATTAAATGATGCTAAAAGATATTCAATAGAAATATGCTCTCATTCAGAGCCCATATATACTGAAAGATATGGTTTACCCAAATAGTCTAATACACGTTTACCTTGCTCAAGGTTAATCATGTTAGTATTTGGCCTAACAAACTTAAAGAAGAATCTAAATAGTCCATCATGAATAGAATATATAGCTTTCTTATTGTTAACAGAATCTAGAGGAACCTCCTTTATTACAATTCCTACTCTAATAAGATTATTTAAATAAAAAATAACTGTACCAGTTTGCATATTTAGTGCTTGAGAAATTTCATTTAATGAGCTTTTTCCATCATCAATTGAAGCTAAAATAACACTATATCTCGATACTTCTTTAAATTCTAATCATCTACTTCACCAGCAAGTAATTCATCTTGAGGAAAGAATATTTCAAAAATGTTCTCATCAAGTGTTTATGAAGAATCTACTGAATTAAGATATTTAGGAATACCGCCAAGAATAGAATACAGGATTGTTATATTTTCAATTGAATATTGCCAATTATAAGATTTTATTTCCCATAATTTAAAAGGTTTAATCTCTAAACTAAGAGTTAATCTTCCATACAAAGGACTATCTCCTGATAGAACCTTTTCAGTCATAAATGGGATTGAAGATCCACATAATACTAATTTCAACTTACTATCAATCCAATAATGATCAATTGAATATTGT
Source organism: Spirochaetales bacterium (assembly GCA_028723145.1). GTDB lineage: Bacteria > Spirochaetota > Spirochaetia > Sphaerochaetales > Sphaerochaetaceae > Bullifex. The sequence goes on from JAQYFM010000150.1 coordinate 3,143, forward strand.
AATACTGATGCCAATTCATCATCATTTCCACATAGAAGAGGAAATTCATCTAAAGCTATTATGTAATCACCTTTAATAAATGGATTTATATTATTAATGAATTGAAATAGTTCTCTAAATGATTTAAATGTAGGAATTAGCATGTTAGGCATTAACACTGATAAAAATGCATATGATAAATTTTTTAAATTTTCTTCATATGTGGTTTTAAACCACTACATGTAATACACTTTCTAAATTTTAAGGATTCAATAATTAGTTTGGTCTTTACTATTCTCCTTCTACAATATACACAAATTAATTCAAACTTATTTGAACTATATCTCTTTTTAATGCAATTAGCTCTTTGTTCCTATTATAAAAAATGCTCTTCATTATGTAAGTAAAATTACTTAGTCTAAACTAAGCAAATTAAAACTAAGTAATAATTATGCATCTAAATTTATTCCTCATTAGATAAAGGAACACTTAAATGTATATTAATACAAAAATTCCTCAGATTTGTAGTCTGAGGAACAATTAAATTTATTATCTAATTTTGATAATTAGAACTTGATTGTGCAAGAAGCAACA
>JAQYFM010000151.1 GCA_028723145.1 Spirochaetales bacterium
AATTGTGTAAGATTGTCCATCTTTTACAAAATGAGTACCAAGTTGTCTAAAGGTGAAATTAACATTAGCATTTAGGCATTGTTCTCTAATTGATAACACCCAAGAATAATCTAATATACGTGCTTCCTTATCAGATTCACCTCCAACAACAACCTCCTCAATATTATCTAAATAATTAGATATATCAACTTTCTCAATTAATGGTTGAGCAGTAATTACTCTATGCTTTATCGGCAATGAAGTAAAAATAGATAACCTTTTATCTGCACTATCTTGGTCCTCAATTGTGCAGCAAATAGTTACGTTTTCATAACCATTATTCCAATCAGGAGGTAAACAATCCTTTAGTCTGCTTATTCGCTTAGTTAAGAATAAAAAGTGACAATCACTCCTTTCCTTTATCATGCGCCAAGCATCTTCTCTCCACTCATCAGCTTCTTCTATCAAAAAGTCAGTTGAAAAACATAGATAAACAAGACCAGCTTTCATCTTATAAGATCCATTTTTGTTCTTAGAAATTGGATAATCGAATTGCTTAGTCTTAACAATATTAGATGTATCTATACCTCGTTTCGAATCACCCTTATGAATATAACAATGAAGGCAACCCGTACTACATTTTTTGCACCCTCTCCAAGGGCTCCACATTCTAGCCATTAACTTTTCCTTATTGGAAGACGAATAATAGTTTTCCAGTTCACAACTTTGCATCTTCTTGGATCAGAAAGGTAAATCTCATGGTGTAATCTACTATCGGAATAATCAAATACATATCCATTTAAGGACAGATATTCTTCCATCTTATTTATTGTAGAGGTTTCACTATCAAAGGCCCCAATATGCATACATTGAACACATAAACCTTCATCAACTTTAACTAATTTTACATTAGCAAAATCTAAGTTTTTTTTCTTTTCACAAATGTTTAAATAGCTATTAAACTCTTCTTGAGTAATTTCTATTGGAAGTCGTATTACAGAATACCAACAAAATGATTCCTTATTACTATTATCGACACCAACAACTCCTTCTTGATACCAAAAGCCTTCAAGAGGAGGTACTACATAGTCAAAAACCTGTTTCTTATCCATTTTTATTGTAAATGCAACAATGTATAATTTTTCTAAAGCCTTTTTTATACTCTCCTTCCTCTTCATTTGGATTCCCTTTTCCTTTTACAACTATATACCACATAGGTGGAACATTGATTATAGACGGCTCTTTCTTTGGGTTATACAGTTCTTTTTCGCTCTTTTTAACATCAATTTTCATGAACAATCTCTCCTGTATAAAAATTAGGGTTATTTAATGGTTTTGCTGAAAGATGAAAAATCACACAGCCATCAGGACATACAATATCTTTCTCAAAAACATCACTTCCCCCGATATTTTTTAAGCTACCACCACTTCTAATTGCTTCCATTATTGGGTAAACAATCATCATTAATTTAGGGCAAATTCCAAAACCTTCTTCATTTACAGGAGAACCATAAGTTGAGTGATAAACATCCCCTATTTCTTCTCCATTCCTACATAATCCTTCAGTTTTATCACCTCTAAGATATCCTTTAACAGTTAATTCAAATTCATACTCTTCATTAAACCATTTTTTCATATATGCCTCTTATCTCATCACAAAATGTGCAAATCTTTTCTCTTAAATATTTAGGCTCTAATACTTCTGCCTTATCCTTAAATGTTAATAAAAAGGTTAGAAAATAATCTTCATCTGCATATCTTCCCTTAAAAAGGATCCTGCCATCAGGAAGATGTGATAAATTCTCTTTTCCAAAATTCTCATAAAGGCGCCATTTAACACTGCTATCAAAGGCAACACTTACTTCTTGTCCTTGGTCAAAGATGTTTTGAGATGAAAGAGATGGCAATGAAGGATTTCTATTAATATAGGTTTCATCTAAGGTAGAAATATTTTCTATTCTATTAAGCTTAAATAGTCTCATAGCAGAACGCTCAATTGAATACGCCCAAACATACCAATTAGACCAGTGAAATACCAAATAGTATGGTTCTACCTTTCGTATTTCATCACTTGTAGGACTTATGTATCTAAATGATACGAGTTTTCTTTTACTGATTGCATTCTTGAAAGTATTAATCTTTTCGGTTACATCATCATGAAACCAAGAAGAGAGATCAATTAGCATATACTCACTACCAGTGATAATATTTGAAGAGCCCGCACTAAGTTTCTCCATTAAATAGCGGTTACTATTACTCTTACTAACACTATCTAGACTTCTTAATCCAGATAGTATTGCTGCCATTTCATTGCTACTTAATAGTGTTTTATCAAGCTTAAAGCTATCTAAAATTGAAATACCACCACCAAGCCCTTGCTTTGAAACGATAGGAATTCCAGAGAGATTTAAATCATCTATATCTCTTTGTATCGTCCTAGTACTTACCTCTAGTTTTTTAGCAAGCTCAGATATTGTAATAATATCCTTTTGAAGAAGTACTGTAAGAATTGCTAATTGTCTTTCACTTTTCATGGCACTATTATATAGCACCAAACATGACAACTGTATGTCTTATTTATATTTACTAATCCAATTTGCAAGAAAATCCATTTCCTCAGGAGTGTGAAAGTAATGCTCTCCATTTTTCAAAATATCTAATGTTGCATTATTTTCCTTTGCAAAAGAAGAAATTGTTTTTAAGGAAGTAAGGTTATCAAACTCTCCATAAGCTATATGAGCTATGCTATTAATATGAGGGATATTATTGCAGGCAAAAGTATAGTAATCCCAAGATAAATCGGCTATTACTTTCTTCTCTTCAAGCTCCTTTAAACTAATATTTCTTTCTCTCATCATGCCTTCAATTAACCTTTTCATATCGACAACAGGAGAAATAAGGAATGCTTTACGAAACGAAAAATTACATAGCATTGCAAAATAAGCTCCAATACTGTTTGCAATTAAGACAATGTCCTTATTTTCTTCAAAGAAGACCTTTGTTTCTTCTTTAAAATCCCAAGGAGTGTTACTTTTATAATCAAGTCCTATTACATCTTCACTAAAAATTTCTCTATAAAATTCAGCTTCGTTAGCACTTCCACCAGCACCATGTATGTATACAACCATAATAAAGTAGTAGCATAATCAAATGCGGTAGGAAAAGATTTAAGAAATAAAATAATATTTTTTCCTATGCTTTTTTCAAACAACATAAATATAATAATAAGCCAATAGTATCAGCAAAAAACCATCCTATAACAATTGAGGCCCAAATACCAACTACTCCAATAAATGCAGATAAAATATAAGCAAGTACTACTCTTGTTCCTAATGAAATTATTGTTAGTAATAAACTTATTCCTGGTTTAGCTAAGGCTCTAAATAAACCATAAAGCAAGAAAAGATACCCTATTCCTATATAGAATGAACCTTCTATTCTTAAGTATCTAACACCCTCATTAACAATGGTACTATCTGAGATAAATAATCTCATTAACCAATTAGAACCAAGATTTAAAATAAAAGCCATTAGCAAGCAATAAATAGTTGAAATAGAAAATGCAACCTTTATTCCCTTTTTGATTCGCTCCTTTTCTCTTGCTCCATTATTTTGTGCAATAAATATTGAGAACGCATTTCCAAATTCTTGGGAAGGCATATAAGCAAAAGCATCAATTTTAACTGCAGCAGCATATGCAGCCATTATTATTGGTCCAAAACTATTTATAAGGCCTTGAACCATTAAGATACCTAGGTTCATTACCGATTGTTGCAAACAAGTTAAAAACGAAAAACTTGATAAAGTCTTTAACACTTCCTTCTTAACTCGTTTTATCTTGATGGTACCTCTCAATAATCTAGAGTGCTTATATGAGTAAAGTGCAATTCCAATTCCTGCTACATATTGTGATAGCACTGTCGCAGTAGCAGCACCAACAACTCTAGTATTAAGGAAAACTATAAATACAATATCTAAAAGGATATTTAAGATAGCGGAAAGAGCTAAAAACATTAGAGGAGTTCTTGCTTCACCTAAAGCTCTTAAAAATGAAGAAAAGAAATTATAAAGAAAGATTGCAGGAATCCCTAAATAAATAACTAATAGATAACTTCTCATTATTGGCCAAATACTATTAGGGACACTTAAGAAGGTATCAAGATAATCAATTGTTAAGTAGGTAATTAAAGTAATTAGTGCTGTAATAATAGCTATTAGGAAAAACGCTGCAGCTACAGCACCCTTTATTCCCTCCTCATCTCTTTGCCCAAATCTAATTGAAAAAAGTGTTCCACTTCCCATTGCAAGGCCCAAAATTACTGAAACAAGAAATGTCATTAATGTAAATGATGAGCCAACTGCAGCTAGGGCATCAGAACCAATTGCTCTACCAACTATTAGGGTGTCAGCCACATTGTAGCATTGTTGCAGAAGATTTCCCAAAATCATGGGTAATGAAAATAAGAGTAAAGAAGAAGTTACATTACCATGGGTCAAATCTCTTTGCATCATTTCTCACTAAACTCCAGCATAAAGGTCCCTTTATAATTTTCTGCAGTAATAATAGCTTCATACTCACCACTCTCCTTTAAGTTTACTACGAAATATTCAGGGCAATCAGAACCAATATATGGGATATATGAAGGATTATCTAAAGAAGAGACCTTTAAGCCGAAAGTTCCACTTTCTTTTAATAAGGATACTTTTATCTCCCCCTCTTTACCATCACAAATTTCGAAGTATCTTCTTTCAACACCATTATAGAGTGTTACACCATCAACAATATTAACAGTCATACTTTCTTTTTCTTTACTTGTACAACTAACAAAACAAAGTAATATGATAAAAATATAAACACTCTTTTTAAACATTATTTCTCCAACACTTCAAGATCTGATTCTTCAAAAATAGGATGCAAGGCTTTTGCTTTCTTATAGTTCCAACACCTTATTGCATCATTAAGATTATATCCTTTACAAGTGGAAAAGAAAGCTTTAACGTAAGCATTATATTCAAACTGAGGGTCTATTTCCTGTTTTTCCTTTATAACATCCTTATATGCATTAACAGCTTCGAGATAAGTTTTACCAGCATTAGCCTTAAGCCACTTTTGGAAAGGTACTTTAAAAGAAAAGCTCTTTCCTAATTTACTCACAAAGTATTCTCTATGTTTTTGAGAGCAAATAATATTTTCTTCAATTATTGTTTCATCTTTAATTTCAGAAGGAGTATTATTCTTTATTCTAGACTTAACAACTACATTATTACCTGTTGTTAATCTATAAATTAAATCTTCCTTGCTTCCACTTATAGAAAGTCCTAAGGTTCTACACTCTTGTTTTAGTTCTTCTTTTGTCTTGTACATATATTGTCCTTTATGATGGAAGTTAGATTTTTATCTTAGAACATAATATTTCTCTTGCAAATAAAATTAAACTATTGAAAAAAGACCTTTTAACAGAGGTATAAAATGAAAAAATATTTTTATAGTTTTAAATGATTCAGACTAAGTTCATTGACAGCAAGATGAAAGGGAGAAGTAGGGATAAATATACAGGTTCTCTTTCTGAGGTTTGAGAATATTTTCTTCAGCCTTAATATATCCAATATCTACTTGATTTGAAAATAGATACTGTATCTTAGATCTTATTTAAAACTTATACTTGTAATTTTAATTGAATTTTAGACATTTATAAGCATTTGTCTAATTTTTAATCAAAGTAGTTATTTTGTTTATAGTTAATAGATAATCTCATTATTAAACTTCCTTTACAAAAAGCATACTTGGAAATACTAAGGATTCTCTTAGTCTCCCTTTTCCCATTCTGGTTCTGGTACAGAAACAACTCTAAGTTTGCTTAAACAAACCTTATCCGTCCCTGCAAAAAGCAGGGAACGGTTTATAAATGTGGAGGATAATTATGAGTATTAACACATCTATTAAGAAGCTAGGAATTGAACAATGTATAAAATATCTTTATAAGGACCCAGAGAAAAACTTAAGAACTCTGATGGATTGGGCAGATAAGTTTAGTCAAGGTAAATTTGTTAAGCATAGGAAATTAATTCGTCAAGCAATAGAGGATCCTAATAATCCTTATTACCATTTTATTAGGCACATGATAAATGATGTAGACCACGATGTAATGACAACTATTGCAACAAACTTCTTTATTAATGCCAATTTAATAGGTTGGGATACTCAAGAAAGTTATAGAAAAAAATATAATTGTAATATTCCTTGGGCAATTCTACTTGACCCAACTTCAAGCTGCAACCTACGTTGTACAGGGTGTTGGGCTGCAGAATACGGTCATAAATTAAATCTGAGCTATGATGAAATAGATAACATTATTATGCAAGGAAAAGAACTAGGAATATACATGTATATCTATACAGGTGGAGAACCATTAGTTAGAAAATCTGATTTAATAAAACTTTGTGAAAAACACAATGACTGTGTTTTCCTTGCATTTACTAATGGAACCTTAATTGACGAAGCTTTTAGCAATGAAATGTTAAGGGTAAAAAACTTTATTCCTGCTATTTCACTTGAAGGAGATGAGGAAGCAACCGACAGCAGAAGAGGAGAAGGTGTATATAAGAAAGCAATAAATGCAATGCAACTTTTACACTCTAAGAAACTTCCATATGGTATTTCATCATGCTACACCAGCAAAAACTATGATTCCATTACTTCAAAAGAGTACTATGATTCTTTAATTGATATGGGTGCTTACTTTATTTGGTATTTCCACTATATGCCAGTTGGAAATGATGCATCACCAGAGCTTCTTCCAACAGCAGAACAAAGAGAAATTGTATATAGAAGATTAAGAGAATACAGAGTAACAAAACCACTATTTGTTATGGATTTCCAAAATGATGCAGAATATACAAAAGGCTGTATTGCAGGTGGTAGAAGATATCTACATATCAATGCTAATGGTGATGTTGATCCATGTGTATTCATCCACTACTCCGATTCAAATATTAGAGAAAAATCTCTGCTTGATACTCTAAGATCACCTCTATTTATGGCTTACCATGATAACCAACCATTTAATGACAATATGCTTCGCCCATGTCCAATGCTTGAAAATCCTGAAAAACTTAGAGAGATGGTAAATAAAAGTGGTGCGCATTCAACAGATTTGCAATCACCAGAAAGTGCTGAACATTTATGCTCTAAATGTGATAACTATGCAGTTAAATGGAAAATAACTGCAGATAAACTATGGTCAGGGAAAAACTAATATCATATTTCTCTCCCTATCTAGAAAGGTGCTCTAGATAGGGATTTTGAATTTAGAGTTTATAACCTAAGCTATCAGCTGTAGACTTAAACTCTTCTTTAGACAATCCAGAGTTAGCAATTGCACAGGAAGTTGTTATATTTCCACTATTAACAAGATTAATAAG
>JAQYFM010000152.1 GCA_028723145.1 Spirochaetales bacterium
ACTTCTTTGTCTCTTATCAAATGAAGGTATTACAGAAAAGAATTACTTCTTTCTAAATTTCTCAAGCATTGCACTTAGTGCTGCTAGCTTATCTTCAGTTGAAGATTCCTCCTCTCCTGCAACTTTATTACTAATTAATGATGAAGGAATTTCCTCTATAAAACGAGATGGAAGGCAGAGATGATTTTCTCCCATTCTATCTTTTCTGTTTTCACAATAGGTAATAGTTAATTCCTTTTTAGCTCTTGTAACAGCAACATAGAAAAGACGCCTTTCCTCCTCAATATTTTGAGGGTTTTCTTCTAATGCGCGACTTGAAGGAATGATGTTATCTTCAATACCTGCTAAGTAAACAGTATTAAATTCCAGGCCTTTTGCAGCATGCATTGTCATTAAGTTTACTTTTCCCTTTTCAACATCGCTATTTTCTTCACCTAAGATCATAACAAGATTTAGATAATCCCTTAGAGAGGTATCTGGATTAGATTTTTCATAGCGACTAATTCTTTGTCGCAAGAATTCTAATGACTGCATTTTATAGTCAACAGTTTTTGGACTTTCAGGATAGTCCTCATGAAGTTTTTCTCTATACGAAATGTCATCAATAATTGTTGAAAGTAAATTAGCCTTTTGATTATTCTCTGCTAAATTCTGCCAAGTGATAATCATTTGAACAAAGTTCTTTAAAGCTTCCTGTGTTTTACTATTAATTGGAGCATCTTGAGCATATGCAAAATCTGAAATAGCATCAAATAGAGTAGTCTTTTTCTTATCTGCCCATTGACGTAGCTTTTCAATTGTTACTCTACCAATACCTCTCCTTGGAGTGTTAATAATCCTTAATAGTGATACATCATCATCAATATTAACAATTACTTTAAGATAGCATAGTAAATCTCTAATTTCTTTTCTGTCAAAAAAACTTTGACCACCAGAAACTTGAGTTGGAATAGAGTTTTCCATTAAAGCTGTTTCAAGCTTTGAGAGCAAAGTATTAGTCCTTACAAGTACGGCGAAATCAGAGTAGGCAAGACATTCCTTTCTTGATCGGTCTTTTATTTGCTGTGCAATATAATAGGCTTCCTCTTCTTCATCCTCATTGCTAGTTACATAAATTTGGCTACCTTTAGAGTCCTCTGTCCATAGCTTCTTTTCTTTACGTTTTTCATTGTGTGTGATAATAGTGTTTGCAGCTTCAAGAATATTGCCACTACAGCGGTAATTTCTTTCAAGCTTAAATTCCTTTAGAGATGGAAAATCATGTTCAAAATTTACAATATTTTGATAGTTAGCACCACGCCAAGAATAAATTGATTGATCATCATCACCAACAACTGCAATATTTTGATATTTTTTAGCTATCATTGTGACAAACTTATATTGAAGTAAAGAAGTATCTTGGAATTCATCTACTAAAATATACTTAAATCTTTCTTGTACAGCATTTAAGACATCAGGACATTTTTCAAAGATTTTAATTGGAAGTAAAATTAAATCATCAAAATCTACAACGTTATATGCTTTTTGGGTAGCTACAAATTCCTTATAAATTTCATCTAAAGCACTATCTTTTTTTTCAATAGCCTTATGGCGTTCACACTTAATATCAGAAAAGAGCTGAAGTAGTGAATTAATATTGTAGTTAGATAACTCATAGCCAAGGCTGACGATAACATTTCGTAGTAGTGAAGTGTTATCATTAGTATCATAAACTGTAAAGTTATTTTTATATCCTAAGTGCTGGATATATTGCTTTAAGAGTCCTAGGCCAAATGAATGGAATGTCGTAGCTGTAATATGCTTATATTTATTTTTAGTTAAAGCATTTATACGCTCTTTCATCTCTTTTGCAGCTTTATTTGTAAAAGTTAATGCAAGAATTTCTTTATCATTAATTCCTTCTTCAAGCATATATGCAATTCTATAGGTGAGCATTCTGGTTTTACCAGATCCTGCACCAGCAATAATTAAGGAAGGACCATTGATATTTGCAGCCGCTTTTGCTTGTTCACTATTAAGCTCTTTAACTAAATCTATTGACATACAAGGATGTAACCTAGCAGTAAATTTATTAATTATCAAGGGGGCAAAAGAGAGGAAAACATTTGATATTTAAAGCTATTTTTTCCTCTATAAATAGTTATAGAATCATTAATATTTTTTGCTCACATTATTCATATTTTGAAGTTATTCTCCACATATTACTATTTATTCTTCTTATACGGTTCATTAAAAACGACCTCTCAGAATAATAAAGTGTTTCACTAGGAGGGTAATTGGATGATTAAGAAAATTCTTTTATCACTAGTTTTAACACTATTATTTAGTTCTTTATTTGCATCTGAAATTTCAAAAATGATGCAATAGAAAGTACCAAAAACAATAGCATTACACTTGCTATAGCTAAGGAACAATTAGAACAAAATATTCGTTCTTCTCAAGTACTTGCTTCTTATTTACCTGAGATCTCTCTAACTGGTTCAGTATCGTCACATGGTTCCTTAGCTTCAGGTAGTTTCACTCCTTTTAATGCAAATATTAATGCAGGTATTAGTTGGAGTATTGGAGCTTCTTTTATTGGTAAAAACGAAGCATATCTAATTTTGAATAAGAATAGAAATATTAAGAGTAAAAATCCTAATTCACTTAAATATCAATAAAAGGAATATGATTTAAAATTAGTAAAGTAAAAAATAGGCGGATGATTCATCCGCCTAAACCATTAAAAGAAGCTTGAAATAAATATTTCAAGTCCAATAATTATTAATATTATACCACCAAATATATTTGCCTTTCTTCCCAGCTTTGATCCAGCTTTTTTACCAAGGACTAAACCGAATGTACAAATAATAAAGGTTACAAGAGCAATAATCCCACTTGCAGAAAGCGCATGTAATGCATCGTACTCTGCAATGGTAAAGCCAACTGAAAGTGCATCAATACTAGTTGCAATTCCTTGTACTATTAACTTCTTAAAAGTAAGAATAGTGCATTGCTCATGTACTTCCTCTTCCTCATCTTTTTCTCTAATCATAGAAATACCAATGTATGAAAGAAGTATTAAAGCAATGTATGGTATTACCTTTTCTAGTGCAGAGAACCAGTTGATAATCGTATGAACACAAACCCATCCGATTATAGGCATTAACGCTTGGAAAAAAGCAAAAGTAAAGGCAATTAGTATTACCTTTTTCTTTGTCATTCTACACTCATTTAAGCCATTTGCTAAGGAAACAGAGAATGCATCCATCGCAAGACCTATTCCAAGTGCAATGCTATTAATGAAAAATACACTATTCATAATTAATCCTTTTCAATTTCAATTGCTGCTACTGGACACATTTCATGGCAACAGTAACATCTAACACATTTATTTTGATCAAGTGTTACCTTATTGTTTTGTAGTGATAGTGCCTTAGCCGGACAAATATCAATACACCTCTTACATCTTATGCACTTTGTTTCATTAAAGTTAGGAGTAGGGCGCTTTTGAGCTTTTTTCCTATCTAATGAACGAGTCAGAAAAGGTATTAATAGGGACTTAATTAAACCTTCCTTTTTAGCAACATCAACAATTCTAAAATCTTTAATAACTAAGGAATTAGGATTTTCAATTGTCCAAGTTGGATTTAAGTTGGTAAGGCCTTTTCTCTTTCCTTCATTTAATATTGGGATATCACCATCTTTATATCCCATAATTATTCTCATCGCTTCATCAGCTTCAAAGCAATCAGAAGAACCGATTAATAGGCCAATTTGTCTAAGTGTACCATTTGCAGGACCAGGACCTTCCATACCAATAATTGAATCAACAATGCCATAGGAAGCTCCACTTTCTTTAAAAATATCACAAATTAAGGACGCAAACTTCTCTCGTGATGCCGCCTTAATGTGGCATGGACTTTTATTTAAGCCTGGAAGTGTTCCAAACATATTCTTTACACATCCAGTTAAATACATAAGCTCATGAGTTTTAAACTTAGCAAGAGAGATAACTACATCAACTTCATCTAGAACTGCAGCCATAGTAAGCTTTGTTTTTCTATTTATTTTGTGTACTCTAGGATTAGCAGCAAAGTTTACCCAAGTTGCATTAGTTTTCTCACATACATCTGCTATTTTACAGTTCTTACCATGAAATTGAGGAGTATGAAGACCTGGGGAATCACCAACTAAAACCTCTTTAGCACCTTTTTGTTTACAAATATTAACCATTGCTTCAACTACAACAGGGTTAGTAGTAATTCCAAGTTCCGGCTTACTATCTGATAAGATATTTGGTTTTAATAATACCTTTTTATTTTCAACTACTGGGAAATCAGAGTTTTCAATAACCTTTAGTAATGAGGAATAAACCTCTTCATACTCATATGTTGGACACTTTTGAATTGCAACTTTACTCATCTCTTTTCCTTATTAAACAGGCGTATAATGGACCTAAATTATTAGCTGTATCAGGAAGAATAATTCTGCCATACATCCTTTCTTCACTAAATTCTAAATTAATATCTACTATATCAAATAAACCTGCTTTTCTCTTTAATAGCTTTTCAATTACCTTTTCATCCTCTTCAGGGTTTATTGAACAAGTTGAATATAAAATATAGCCACCTTTTTTAACCGCATCAAAAGCACTGGCAAGAAGAGCATATTGCTCGATGGCAAGTCTTTTAGGTCTAGAAGGAGACCACATAGCTAAATGTTTTTCGCTTTTAATTACATGACGCTCACTAGAGCATGGGGCATCAAGGAGAATTGCATCATACGCTTCCTTTTCATGAAGTCCCCATGTTGATGCATCGTAGCATGTTGTATTTATTTTCTCATGCCAGGAGAGTGGTGTGTGTGATTTTATTACCTCATCTAATCGCTGTTTTCTATCTCTTGATCTATCATTAGCGGTGAGTGTAATTTCGCCATTCATCCTAGATAGCATAACTAAGGTTTTACCACCAGGTGCTGCACACATATCAAGGACTCTATCACCTTGTTTTAATGGAAGAAGAGAAGCAACTAAAATAGAGGCTCTGTCTAAGAAATATTCATTAGTTAAGTTTTCAGAAAAACTTACACTCTCATTATCCTTTAACAGAGCTGCTTTTAAAGATAAATATCTTTCATTATATATTGCACTATAGTAGTTATCGAATGCTTCTAGTCGTTTAATTCTTTCTTTTTCAGCTTTTTCCTTCTTGTTGCCCATAGAGACATATGATAGAAAAAATTATAAAAGTGTTCTATAGAGTCCTATATAAAACCATAAAGATCCTGCTAAAACGAAGGTATGCCAAATAGCATGGTAGTGTGGAATCTTTTTAATTGCATAGAAGACTACACCCACAGAATATGTAATACCTCCACCAATTAGGTAGTAAAGTAATTCTTTTGGAATAAATGGAACAACATCGTTCCAAAATAGAACAATACACCAACCCATCAAAAGATATAAAATTGGGTGAAGAGGCTTAAGTTTACCCCAAAAGATTAGTGTAAACCCTACTCCTATTAAAGCTAAGAACCACATAAAAAATGTTAAGTAAATACACTTTTGGCTTCCAACATATAATAAAATTGGAGTGTAAGTACCTGCAATTAAGAAGTAGATGTTACTATGGTCTAAAATTCTACAAACTCTTTTTGCATTACCTCTTTTTAAATAGTGGTATAAGCCTGAAGCTGTATAGAGTAAAATATTAGAAAGTGCAAAGATAATAAAACCAACTTTAAGAGGTAATGGGGTTGTACTTTTAAACTTAAAGATAACTAAGAATAATCCGATAATAGATAAAAAGGACCCAAAGAAATGTGTATAAGCATTTTCTCTTTCTGCCTTTTTATCATCATAAACCTGTAGTGTTATGTGTTTTTCAAGCCAATTCATAGCTTCAATAATAGAAATGTTACTATAAATCGTCAAAGATAAAAATTAATACCCACAATAGTGAGTATTAACTATCATATGATTATATAGGTACCAATAAATCCAACTAGTAAGCCAAGAACCATTCCAGCAAATACTTGTGAAAATGAGTGTCCAAGCATAGTTTTTAAATGCTCTTGGTTAAAAAGTCCTTCATCATGGATTTGAGATAATATTTTTGACCATTCATTTATTACTTCAGCTTGCTTACCTGCTTCTTGTCTTACACCCATCGCATCATGCATAACGATAAAAGCAAAAACAAGGGAAATTGCAAAGGCAACAGAGCCAACTCCACTAGTTATTCCTATTGATGTAGTTAGCGCCATTACTGATGCTGAGTGGGAAGAAGGCATGCCTCCTGTTGTAATAAACATATGTTTATCAAACTTATAACCCATAAGAACTGCTATAAAAGGTTTTACTAATTGTGCGCTAACACAAGCTATAACTGCACAGATTAATGGTGCATTATGTAGAAAATCATCGTTAACTATTCTAATAATATTGTTCACATTTAGATTTTATATTTCATTCAGCTTTCTTGCAATATAAAAGAGATAATGGTATTTTTTTTAGCATTATAGGAGATGCAATATGGGATCATCAATCACAAGGAAGATTTTAAGTGAGCATTTCATGGGTGGAAGTCTTAAAGCTGGAGAAAGCTTAGATATTAGAATTGACCAGACCCTGACTCAAGATGCAACCGGAACAATGGCTTATTTACAGTTTGAGGCTCTTGGCCTTGATAAGGTAAAAAATGAGCTTGCTGTTAGTTATGTTGACCATAATACTATTCAAGTTGGCTTTGAAAATGCTGATGACCATAGATATTTACAATCTGTTGCAGCTAAGAAGGGTGTAGTATTTTCTCGTCCTGGAAATGGTATTTGTCACCAAGTACACCTTGAAAGATTTTCTGCTCCAGGAAAGACTCTACTAGGATCCGACTCACACACTCCAACATGTGGTGGAATGGGCATGCTTGCAATTGGTGCAGGTGGACTTGATGTAGCTCTTGCTATGGCAGGTGTTCCTTTTACAATTATTGCACCTAAAGTAATTGAAATTAGACTTACTGGTAAACTTAGACCTTTTGTAAGTGCAAAGGATATTATCTTAAAGGTTTTAGAGCACTTTACCACAAAGGGTAATGTAAATACTGTTTTTGAATATACCGGAGAAGGTGTTAAAACTCTCTCTGTTCCTGAAAGAGCTACAATTTGTAATATGGGAGCAGAATGTGGTGTAACTTCTTCTCTTTTCCCTGCAGATGAGATAACAAGGGAATTCTTAAAAGCTCAGCATAGGGAAGTAGCATTTAGAGAACTTTCAGCTGATAGTGATGCCACATACGATGGTTTATTTGAAATTGATTTATCAACACTTGAACCATTAACAGCTTGTCCACATTCTCCTGGTAACATTATGAAGGTAAGTGAGCTTGAAGGAAAAAAGGTTGACCAAGTATTAATTGGTTCTTGTACCAACTCCTCATACCAAGATTTAGTTAAGGTTGGTCAAATCCTAGATGGTCATCACGTTGCCCCAGGTGTTTCACTTGGTATTGCTCCGGGGTCCCGTGAAGTATTTGAGATGATTAGCTGTGATGGAACTCTTACAAAGATGATCAAAGCAGGTGCAAGAATTTTGGAGAGTGCTTGTGGATTCTGTATTGGTAACCACTTTAGTCCATCAACTGATGGAGTTTCATTAAGAACAAATAATAGAAACTTTGAGGGTAGAAGTGGAACAAAGAGTGGCCAGGTTTACCTTGTTAGCCCTGAGACTGCTGCCATTTCTGCAATCACTGGTGTTTTTACATCACCTCTTAATCAAGATATTGTAAAGAGTGTAGAAAATATTAATGCATCCGACTTCTACACAGATGACTCAATGCTTATTTTCCCACCAGATGATTCAAGTAATGTTGAAATAGTTAGAGGCCCTAATATTGGTCAGCCACCATATAATACTCCTCTTACTTCAGTTATTGCAGGTCAAGCTACAATTAAGGTAGGTGACAAAATTACAACTGACCATATTATGCCAGCTGGTGCAAGACTTAAATACAGATCAAATATTCCTCTATATTCAACATTTGTTTTTGAGGGTGTTGATAAAGATTTCTCAACAAGATGTTCAAATAGAAGAGATAATGGAATTGCAAACTTTATTGTTGCGGGCTATAGCTATGGTCAAGGTTCTTCAAGAGAGCATGCAGCACTATGTCCAATGTATTTAGGTGTTAAGGCTGTGTTTGCCCTTTCAATTGAACGTATTCACCAAGCTAATTTGTGTAATGCAGGTATCCTCCCATTAACACTTCTTTCTGAAGAGGATTATGAAAAGATTAGCCAAGATGATGAGTTAAAGCTTGATGATGCAATTAACCAAGTTAAGTCTGGCTCCTTAATTAAAGTAACAAACGTTACAAAAGGATATGAATTTGAATGTAAGTTAGATGTTACTGAAACTCAGAGAGATATGCTCTTAAAGGGTGGAAGACTTAATCAAATTAAGGAGAGCTTAAGATGATCGAAAGAGAAGTTGTATATATCGAAGGTGATGGAGTAGGTTCAGAAATTACTCCTATGATGATAAATGTCTTAGACAGTGCTATGGCTAAGGCTTATGGTGGCAATAAGAAGTTAAAGTGGACAGAGGTTTATGCAGGTGGAAAGGCTGAAAAACTTTTAGGTACAAACCTTCCAGAGGAAACACTTGAAAAAATTAAAGAAGTTGGACTTGCAATTAAAGGACCTTTAATGACTCCTGTTGGCAAAGGTGCAAGAAGCTTGAATGTTGCATTAAGACAGTCTTTGGACCTCTATGTATGTCTTCGCCCAGTTAAATACTTTACAGGAGTACCTTCTCCTGTAAAGCACCCTGAAAAGGTTGATATGGTTGTTTTCAGAGAAAACACAGAAGATATCTACGCTGGTATTGAGTGGGCTAGTGGTACAGATGAGGTAAAGAAGGTTATTGATTTCTTACAGCAGGAGATGAATGTTAAAAAGATAAGATTCCCTGAAACTTCAGCAATTGGAATCAAGCCTGTAAGTAAGGAAGGTTCAATAAGATTAATTAAAGCTGCAATTGATTATGCAATTGTAAATAAGAGAAGAAGTGTTACCTTAGTTCATAAAGGTAATATTATGAAATTCACTGAAGGTGGTTTTAGAGCATGGGGCTATGAGCTTGCTAAAGCTGAGTATAATGCTTATGAAAAAGATGGAAAAATTTTCATCCCAGCAAAGCATGGAGACATCGAAGTAAAGGATTGTATTTGTGATGCATTCTTACAAAACATTCTCTTAAAACCAGAAAATTATGATGTAATAGCTACCTTGAATTTAAATGGTGACTATGTATCAGATGCATTAGCAGCAGAAGTTGGAGGAATTGGTATCGCTCCAGGTGCAAACATCAACTATACAACAGGATGTGCAATCTTTGAAGCAACTCATGGAATTGCTCCAGATATCGCAGGAAAGAATATTGTAAATCCTCTCTCAATCATTCTTTCTGGTGAGATGTTACTTCGTTATGCGGGCTTTGAGGAAGCTGCAGATCTAGTCATCAATGCAGTTGATAAAACAATCTGCTCAAAGAAAGTAACTAGAGACTTCTATGTCTTAATGGATAAAGATGAGGCAACTGAATTAAGTACCTCTGAATTTACAAAACTTTTAATTGCTAATATGTAATCATCATGGCTGCCTGTAAAAGGGCAGCTTAACTTGTTATTAAAAATACCTACATTTTTCCTTGTTGATTGAGTAAAGATAAATTATCCTAAGCCAAATTTACTATTTTTGAGGATAAATCATGAAAACAACAATAGTTTTTCTTATTGGTCTATTAGTTTTAATGACCATTGCTTTTATGTCGTTTGATAATTCTTCTAAAATAATAAAGATACAAAAATAACAATTTCTGCTTCACCTAGTAATTATTATTGAAAATGGAAAAGAAACAAATTTAAAAAATTATATGGCATTCTCATCTGATGAAATAATAGTTTTTAAAGACTTAAAACTTCAGCTGGTTAATAAATCAACAACATGATTTACCTTGACCTAGTGATTTTTCATTAGGCTCATAATTGTCTATTTCTGATTCCTACTTTTCTTATTATTTTAAATTAAATAGGTAAACATATTTTTATGTTATACTGTAATGAATTATTTTCTTCTAAATGATAGAGAAGAAAGGGAGGAATTTTGATAAAAGGGATATTAATAGCATTAATTTGCACTCTTATTTCTTGTAGTGGTGTAGAATACCCTGAAAAGCTTACTAGCAACATAGCTTTTGAAAATGCATCAAATATTGATCTTAATTGGAAAGCAGAACCCAATTACAACTCTTGTATCATTTCATTTAATCCTATTCCAGGAGCAACTTCTTATACACTTAATTCTGAGAATATTGTTTTAGATGTAATACCTTCAAGAGATTACAAAGATGGGCGTTTAACCAGAGAGATGAAGAGTCTTGAAAGTAATAAGGAATACACAGTTTTTTTATCTGCATTCTCAGGTGGCGATAAAAAGGATCTTGATACAAAATTAACCTTTAAAACAAAGGATATTAGAGAAAATCCTCCTAAATATCCGCCTGTTGCTTATCTTGAAAAACGAAATAGTAATAGTGCTGAAGTTTCTTTTATTTTAGAAGCAGGTATGCATTATAAGGCATGGTGGGTTGATAAAAATGTTACTCCAATCAAGGTAACAACAAAAGAAGGTTCTGTTTCTGAGACTAAAACAGAAACAATTCAAATTACTGGTTTAAATCCTGATTATGAATATGAAATACATATTTTACATGGCTACAAAGAAAATGAATGGGGCGAAGAAAGTGCTAAGGTAACAATTCCAAAGTTTGATGGGGTTGATGCATCTGTTAACTTTACATTAAAAGAAGATGGTTCTTTTACTATTACTAATTATAGTGAAGGAAATCAAATTTATTTAATTGATAAAAACTTAGAGTATTTCTTTACTGTTGGCTCTGAAGGTAAATTACCATTTGATAAACTTCCACCTCTAACTCGTTTAGAGTTTTATGCAATTTCTTTAAACGGCGATACCGTAACCGCTTACTCAAATAGACAGAGTATATTAACACCAATAAAAGTAGAAGAAAAAATTAGTCAAAATGAAATTGTACTTTTTTGGCCTGAAGAAAAAGATACAATTTATGACACTTCTTTAACATTTACTCCAATCGAAGGCAGAAATTATCCTAGCGTGGTTGTAAATGATGTAAGCTCTAGCGATGGAGTATCAAAATTAGTTATTTCAAATTTAGTTAGTAATACTAGCTATGATATATCTATTAAAGCAAAAACTTTAGATGGCTCAGTCTCTACTTGGTCAAAGACGATAAAAACACCATCATATGAAGGTATATATAGATATACGTCAGGTGTACCAGGAGTTAGAGATATTTTTGAAGTTGAAGTAAAATCAAGAGCTAGTGGTAAATATCCATATGAAATATTAATTACTGAAAATGATAGTGGATATGATGGAACAAACCATAGAATAGCACCTCTTGTAGAGGATGAAATTAGTTCATTTATTTCTTTTAATGATACAAGTCAAGATTATATGAAAGCATATATATGGAATAATAAGAAGTGGAACACTACAACGCTTTCTCCTACTTCTTGGAAACCTGATAGCGAGAAGATTATTGGAGACTATATGGAATCTCAAGTAATAAGTAAGGCTAATGGTATGAGTCTTACAACTCAAACAATATTTGAATTTAAAGTTGTTGATAACAATTCTGTATTAGTCTTTTCAAATAAAGGTATTGGGAAAAACAGTGTTTTCGTAAATTTAGGATTATTTAAAAATCCTTTAGCAATAAG
The DNA here is from genome assembly GCA_028723145.1 of Spirochaetales bacterium. Lineage (GTDB taxonomy): Bacteria > Spirochaetota > Spirochaetia > Sphaerochaetales > Sphaerochaetaceae > Bullifex. The sequence goes on from JAQYFM010000152.1 coordinate 11,811, forward strand.
TAAGGATGACCAATACATATACGTGCTTGAGAGGAGGGGAAAATGAAAAAGCTTTTAGTGTTAACTATATTAATAATTTTTTCATTACCACTATTTAGTAGTAATGATTTATTCATTTCAGATGCATTTTTGTCCCCATCACTACTTGCCGGACAAGAAATTGATAAACCATTTTCATTTTCAATTTCTACTAAAAGTAGTATCGATGGTTTAGCTTTTTTAAAGAATCCAACCTCACTTGATAAAAATAGTAGAGAAGTAGTGAGGGTATTAATTAACCAAGATATAAAGTTTTGGAAGGATAATCCTAGTGTCATTTCAGCGTTCAAGGAATTTGATGATACCTTTCCTTCTTTTACAGGTAATGATGTATTAGATAAAGCCACGATTGATACATATTTAGAGCAAACTTTTTTATCAAATGCATATGGAGCAAAAAGAAGAAGCTTTGTTTTATCATCATTAGCTGGAACAGGTGTAATAAATAGTGTAACAGGTCCTGGAATGCCAACTATTTCTCTTTCATTTTCAGGTGAAAACTTTAAAAATGAATTTGGATATAGATGGTTCTTCTCTCTCGGTTTTGATGGATCAAACTCTCTATTTTCAAGCTCTAATAGTGAGTTAATATTATCAACAGGAGTATCCCTTTCGTATAGTACCTATTTAACAAATAAGCTTTCCTACGGAATAGCATTAACACCAAGAGTACTCATAAGAGATAGTATTCTAAATGAAAACATTCTAAAAGGAAGACTAAATGGTGATTTCATTTCGCTATTTAGTGAAGACTTTAGGTTTGGCCTTGTTTTAGGTGTTAACTCTGGTTTGACTTATCATTTTTCAAATGATTTTTCTATCACAATTGATCTTAGAAATTTCCCAGCAGCTATTTCATATAGAAAATGGAGTTTAACAGATATTGCAGCATTTAATTTCAATTTACAAAAGGATCATCAAGCATATGCTCCTAATGTTGAATTAGCTACTACTGGATGTTGGAAAAATGATAAAAATAAAGTTGCTGTTACATTCTCTTCTGAGGATGTATTTAAGATTACTTATGAAAGAATAATTAGTGATAGCCTAGCCCTTGATATAGCTATTAAAGGTAGTGAGCTTTCAGCTTCAATATTATGGGATAACTACAAATTTGGTATTATGAGTGACTTTGATAGATTTGCACTTGGAGCTTATTTTACCGCTTCTATTTAATAATAAATTACCTCCAGGCATCCTGGAGGTAAATGATTAAAGCATTGTATTTTGTAATGTTCTTTCATGCAGAGGTATTACTTTTCTAGACTCAGGACCTGCATATACTTGTCTTGGTCTACCAATCTTTTGATATGGATCATGTCTCCATTCAAGGTAGTGGGCAATCCAGCCTGGTAAACGTCCCATAGCAAAAAGAACAGTAAACATTTGCTGTGGAATTCTCATTAAATGAAATACAATACCTGTATAGAAATCGATATTTGGATATAGGTTGCGCTCCAAGAAATAATCATCATGGATTGCGATATCCTCAAGTTCAAGAGCAACTTCCATTAATGGATCATTAACTTGTTCAACTTTTAATACTTCCTGACACATCTGCTTAGCAAGCTTTGCTCTAGGATCGAATGTCTTATAAACTCTATGACCAAAGCCAGATAAGCGGAAGGTATTATTCTTATCTTTTGCTTTTTCAACGATTTCTTTTACAGATAAGCCTTCCTTGATAATCTTATTTAACATCTCAATTACAGCTTGGTTTGCTCCACCATGCTTAGGACCCCAAAGTGCACAGCATCCTGCTGCAACTGAAGCATAAAGGTTTGCTTCAGAGGAACCTACTAATCTAACTGCGCTTGTTGAACAGTTTTGCTCATGGTCAGCATGTAAAATTAATAACTGGTTAAGAGCTTTAACATGGACTGGATCTGGACGATAGTTAAGTACAGGAGATGAAAACATCATATTTAAGAAGTTTTCACAATATGAGTAGTCATAGCGAGGATCAACAAAGTCATAACCAATAGACTGTCTGTATGAGAAAGCGGCAATAGTTCTCATCTTTGATAGAAGTCTTGTTACAGTTAAGTCAATATTGTCTTCAGGATCCTTTTCTTCCATCTCTGGATAGAAAGCAGAAAGGGAAGCAACCATACTAGCTAAAATAGCCATAGGGTGGGCATCATGAGGATATGAACGGAAGAAATTTCTCATATCTGTATGAAGCATTGAGTGTTTATTTAAAAGATGTGCATAGTT
>JAQYFM010000153.1 GCA_028723145.1 Spirochaetales bacterium
ATTAGAGTTTGCTGGGACTAATATAGTTTTTGATTATGAAAATGACATGGTTGGTGCAAAGGGTGCTGCAATGATGTTTTTATCAAGATTATTTAGTGTTCCAGAACTAATGGAAAATAGTGATATCCCAACTTGGGATGAGCTTATTTTATTTGCAAATAGTCAAAAGGTGAAATAGGATAAAAAAAGGAGGTTTTTATGGCAGAGAAAAAAGATGCTATAAAAAAAAGGGGGATGAGCTCTAAAGGAGAGGAATTAAGGGCTTATTGGTTGTTTATTTTGCCGGGTTTCATAATGTATTTTATCGTTATGGCATTCCCAACAGTATTCTCATTATTCTTAAGTATAAGTAACTATGCTGGTGGTGCGTTATTTGGTAATACACGTAACCCACTCAAGATAATGGGCTTCAAGGCATATAAAACTATGTTTGCAGATCAATACTTTTACTTGGCTTTGAAAAATAACCTATTAATTGTATTTATCTCTGTATTTGGTCAGATTCCTCTTGGATTCTTAATGGCATATTTATTACATAGAGGAATGGTAAAGTTTAGAGACTTTTTCCAAACTATTATCTATCTTCCTTGTGTAATTTCAACAGTAGTAATTGGTATTCTTTGGAAGAGTTTCTTTGCTCCAAATGGTGCTTTTGTTGATTTAATTCGAATATTTAATCCTGCATATGAACCAACTGTATCAGCACATCCAATGATAAAGGTATTATTTGTAATTCTTTGGATGTATACAGGAACCTATTTCATTATCTTTACAGCTAACCTTCAAAAAATTGATACATCAATTATTGAAGCTGCAAAAATTGATGGCGCAAGTGAGATGCAGGTTCTCTCAAAGATTATCCTTCCAGCTCTCTCTGGCGTTATTGTTACAAGTGCTATCTTAGCTATTTCTGGTTCCCTAAAGAGCTTTGACTTAATCTATGTAATGACCGCTGGTGGTCCTGCAGAAAGAACAAGTGTTCTTGCTACATACATGTTTAATAAAGCATTCAAGGGTGCTCCAAACTATCCATTAGCTAATGCTATTTCAACTGTAATGATTATTATCAGCTTCTTCTTTATTGGTATTACAAAGCTTGTTGAGAAGAAATTTGGAGGTAAGGAATAATGGCAAATATTAAAGATAGAAGTTGGAAAACCCGTTTGGGTATGTTTGTTGTATATGCTATATTAATAGTATTTACAGTTCTTGCTATTTACCCTCTAATTTGGCTTACTCTGAATAGCTTTAAAACTACAACAGAATTCCAGTTAAATAAGCTTGGATTACCAGGTACAGTTGAAAGAGTAAATGCAGATGGCTCTATTACCAAATTCCGTCCAACAATTATTAACTATGTAGATGCATGGACACGTGGTAAATTCCCAATCTTGATTTTTAACTCAATTTTATACACAGGTATTACCACTATTGTAGTTATCATTTTTAGCTTTATGTCAGGCTTTGCTTTTGCAAAGATTAGACCAAATACTAAGACAACAAAGGGCTTATATGGATCCTATGTTATTGGTATTTTGATGACATTACAGTCAATTATGGTACCTCTATTCTTAGTAATTAACTGGATGGGTATGTATGATACTAGACTGGGGGTATTAATTCCATACATCGGTATTGGTATGCCAATGGGTGTTTATCTTGCAACTGAATATATCAGAAGTATTCCATCTGCACTCGTAGAGTCTGCTAGAATCGATGGTGCAAAGTACCTTAAGATTTTCTCATCAATTATCTTCCCTATGGGTAAGCCTGTTGCTACAACGCTTGCTATTTTATCAGTAACAGGAACTTGGAATGAGTTCATGCTTATTAATATCTTAACAAGTAATGACAAATATAAGTCTCTCCCTGTAGGTGTACAGAAGTTTGCTGGTGCACTTTCTTCTGACTTTGGTAAGCAGTTTGCTGCTCTTGTTATCGGTCTTATTCCAATGCTTGCTTTCTATCTTATATTTAGAAAGGAAATCACAAAGGGTGTAGCAGCCGGTGCTGTTAAGGGTTAATTATTGGTTTTATAAGTAAATATTTACAATGCTTATTGTGATTAAAATTTTGCAAATAAAATTTGACAGATTGCAAAAGGCATTGTAGACTATAGTTAGTTCAGTGAATGAACTAATAGATAAGGTAGTAATCCTCGTTTTGAGGTTGTCTGTCATAAGGAGGTAAAAATGACAAGACTTAGAAAAGTTTTAACTGTATGCTTGGTACTAGCTATGGGTATGGCTATGGTATTCGCAAATGGTGCAACAGAAAATTCCGGCACAACAACTATCCGTGTAATGAACTACATTGATATGTCAGAGCCAAACAGCATGAACGAAATTTCAATGGTATGGGATAAGTTCGCAGAACTCCATCCAGAAATTACAGTTATCAGAGAAGATTTATTTAATGAACCTTTCCACCAGAAAGTTGAAGCATATGTAGCTTCTGGTAACCTTCCTGATGTAATTTATATGTGGCCAGGTGGAAGATCAACATCTCTCCAGACTACTCACTCAGTTAAAGATCTTATGCCTTTCTTAGAGAAAGATGGTCTTGTTTCTTCTTATAACCCAGCTTGTCTCGTACCTCAGACAGCAGGCTACCTCGCAGAGCTTCCTAATGGTTTAACAGCTTCTCACATGATGTTCGTTAATACAAAGCTCTTAAAGGACAACGGTCTTTCAATTCCTAAGACATACGAAGAACTTAAGGCAATGGTTCCTGCATTAAATGCAAAGGGTATCGAAGTTGTTGGTATGGCTAACATGGACTCATGGGTAATGCAGTCATGTCTCTTCTCAACAGTAGTTGGTCGTCTTGGTGGCGCAGACTGGTATGAAAGACTTGCAGCTGGTGAAATCAAATTCACAGATGATTGGTTCGTAAAGTCTCTTGAGCTCATTGATGATATGTATAAGAGCAACGTTATTAACCGCAATACTCTCCAGATTGGTTATGGTTCTAACCGTGGTGACTTTGCTAATGGTAAGGCAGCATTCTACATTGATGGTGACTGGTCTGCAGCATCATTCCAGACAGATATCACAACTGGACAGGCTCTTATCGCTCCAGCAGATCAGGAAGCTTACTTCGAAATGATGGCTTTCCCAGCAATTCCTGGTGAAGTTGTTCATGACACAGTATCTGGCGTAGTTGGTACAGGTTGGGGTATGTC